>ONYN01000279.1 GCA_900322085.1 uncultured Eubacteriales bacterium
AAGGTCTCTACCGTCTGGCGGGCGCATCGTCCAGACGCGCGCAGAAGATGCGCAATATCATCAACCTCGAAGATTACGAGCAGCTCGAAGGCGTGCTGCTGGAAGAGAGAATCTTTGTCAACCGCAAGCTCGATTCCAATCTTCCCTCGATGGTCGCGCCGGTCTTTTCCGAGCAGAGCATGATTTACATGATCATGCTGTTCAACATGGACTTCGATAAGATGACGCTTTACCAGGAAAATCTTTTCTCGGTTCTTTCCAAGATCATCGCTTCCAGCTTCGAGAAGGCATACCGTTATCAGAACGACACCAAGGATACCCGTTATGTGCCTGGCACCAACATTCTCCTTGCCAACGCCTTCTCCGATATCGTCAAGACCAAGCTCAGCGGCGTCGGCACCAACGTCACCGACTTCGCTGTGCTGCGCACAAGGGTGGAGGACAGCTCGCAGATTATGGAGAAGGGCGCCGCACTGGGCGGAATCCTTCGCGACAACGACTATGTAGGTCTCAGCGAAAAGGATCCCAACGAACTGCTCATGCTGCTTAACAACACAACCGATAAGGATCTGCCCTTTGTTTACAAGAAAATCGAACGTATTGATTTGCAGGCAGAGGTGGTGTCATTAGATGAATACAGGAATTAACATTCAACAGATCATCAGCAGGTTTCACTTTACGCTCAACGCCAGAGACCCGAATTTCATCTATCAGATCATTGTGGTCAATACCGTCCTTGTGGCGGCCTATCTGGTGCTGTTCACCCTGCTGGGCAAATTCAGACCCGCTCTGTGCAAGTCGATTGTCATGCTTCTCACGCCGCCCTTCGGTGTGATCTGCTTCTTCTTCAACTTCATCATTTCGCTGTTTGACCGCAAGTCCGACATCGACTACCTCGAACTGACGTTCAGCAAGGAAAAGAGAGAATTCGCCAAGCAGACCGACTACGAAACCGAAAAGGAATTCGTTCCTTTGGAGGAGGCGCTTATCATATCCGATGTGCAGGATAAGCGCCGCGCACTGCTCAACGTGCTGAAGGCCGACGTTTCCAACAACATGAAGTCGCTGGTCAAGGCGCTGGACAATGAGGACGCCGAAACAGCTCACTACGCCGCCGCCGCTCTGATGGATATTTTGCAGAAGTACTCCAAAAAGCTCTCGGGACTTTCGCAGAAATACCAGGAGAATCCACAGGACGCGGACATCAACAGAGAGTATGCCGACACCACGTTTGAGTATATCAGCAGCGGTGTTCTGGGCGAAATTGAGGTCAAGAAGTATTCGCACCTCTATGTGGACCTGATCGACAACCTCAACACGTACCACCCCGACCTGCTCGACACCGAGCAGTACAAGAACGTCGTGGAATGTCTGCTTAAGATAGGCAAGTATGAGGACGCTGACAGATGGGCCAATCTGTCGATCGAGCGTCAGCCCAACATGGAGCAGTCCTATCTCAACGCGCTCAACGTCAAGTACAAGACCGAGCAGTGGGACGATTTCAAGGTCGTTCTGGACAAAATGCTCAAGTCCGGTGCGCAGCTTTCGCAAAAGGGCATAGGCGTCGTTCGCTTCTGGAATCGCAAGTGACGCGATTGTGCAAAAAATAGTCATGCATTAGGAGGAAGACGATGTTATCATTATCTGACGCCCTTGCCAATCTGTACAATCTTCCCATGATATCCAACATGATGTCAGGCGGCTTTTTCAGTCGCGAGGTAATGAACAATATCTGGTCGTTCATCTGGTTTGTGGTGGCATATGCCATCGTATTCATCATCATTCCCGCAAAGGTGCTCAAGCTCAAGCTTTGCGACGGGGAATTTCTGGATAATGCGGTGATCAGCATCACCATCAGCCAGGTGACGATCAGTTCCATCGTGTTTGTGCTGTCGTTCATGAAGATATACAACAGATTGACGCTGGGACTGGCTGTCATATTCATTATTTTGTTCTATGTCAAGTTCAAGAACAGACTGAGCTACCGTCAGAAGCTCAACGAATTTGTCTATTCGTTTGCAGACCTCCTCAACGGTCAGCTCAAGCTTCCGATCATCATCCGCGATTACATCAATGACAAGATCGGAAATATTTCTCACGGTGTAAAGCGGTTTTTCAAGTGGTATTTTGACAAAAACGTCTTTTATCACCTCATCGGCACGTTGTGCATACTGGTGCTGATCGTCAGACGCGGGTATTTCGCCATGACAAGTCAGGCGTTCCCCACCTCCGACGTATCGGTTCACACGTCGTGGATCAACTTCCTGGACGCCGGATTTATTTTCAGCGACGGCGTGTATCCCTTTGCCATGCACAATGTTGTTTCGGCGTTTGCCAAGATGACCTTCATTGACGTCGTCACGGTCATGCGGTTTATCGGTCCGCTCAACGCGATCTTCATGGGCGCGTTGCTGATGATGTTCATCACCAAAATTTTCAAAAGCCCCGCCGCTTCCATCATTACCGGAATGGTTTACTGCATCAGCAGCTTCGGCACCGGCGCGGTCGTCGACCGTATATTCTTTTCGCTGCCCCAGGAATTCGGTATGGTTTTCATCATTCCGACAGCCTATTTCATGGTCAAATTCCTTGAGAAGCAGAGAATTGTGGACGGCATGACATTCGCGTTTGCGGCGTCAATGACCGTTGCGGGTCACTTCTACGACGCGATTTTTGCGGTGCCGCTCTGCGTATGTCTCGCGATTCCCTACCTCTCGGTCATCTTCCAGAAAAAGGTCTTTATTAAGATGGTTCTCAGCGTCATGCTTGCGGCTGTCATCAGCCTCTGGCCGATGTTCACGGGACTTTATCTGGGATATCACTGGCAGGGCTCTCTGGACTGGGCTGTCAGCATGATGGAATCGGGCAGCAAGGATTCGGATTTGGATTCGGACGGCAGCGGCTCCGAAAAAGCCGGTTCCTCCTCCCAGGGCGGGGAGGAAGGCGAGGAATCGCAAGGCCCCGGATTCTTTGAGAAATCCATCAAATCCCTCGAAAATACGATGGAAAGCTACACCGATTTCTGGGGATATGTGGTATATGCCTGCTCGGCCGCTTCGCTGTTGCTGGGAGCCGCCGCGCTGATGACCACCAAGAAAAAACAGGGAAGGGTGGCTATCGGACTGGGGCTGAACATGATTGTGTTCAACTATGTGCTGATGAATCCCGTTTACTTCGGATTACCGTCGCTGATCGCCAGCGACCGTGCCGTCAATTACCTGATTTATCTTGGCGCGCTGATGATCGGCGTTCCGTTCGGCGTCTTCTGGTGTTTCTTTGAGGAAAAAGCCAAGCCGGTGCGCTGGCTTGCCTCGGTGGCGATTGTGCTTGTTACGGCGTATGTCATCGTCTTCACAGGTTCGACATATACTTCAAGCGCGTACTTCCGACTGAGCTACTCCTCCGTTACGGAGAATTATTACAAAATCAAGGCGACACACCGCAAGGACACATGGACGATTGTGTCCACGGTTGACGAGCTGTCGCTTACGCGAAATAAGGGCTGGCATTACGAACTGTGGGAATTCGTCTTCCGCATGGAGCAGTATGAACCCACCAGAGTACTCCAGATTCCGACCGAATACGTCTACTTCGTCATAGAGAAGCGTCCGCTTAAATACGCCGATCCCGCCTATCTCGGACAGACAGTTGATCTGTACAAGCGCGTCAACAAAGAGGCGGCAAGTGAACTTCTCACCGAGCAGACGGTTCGCACAAGCCGCAAGAGCGACTACTACGGCTTATATGATATTCGTATGGCCGTCATGTCCAAGGCTTACTTCTGGGCGGAGAAATACATGCAGTACTTCCCCGATCAGATGAGCATTTACTACGAGGATATGGACATTGTGGTCTACGAGATCAAGCAAAACATGTACGCCCTCAATAATTTTGCCATAGATTACGGTTACAACACCAAGACCATGGCGCAGTGGCTGATCGAGCATCCCGAAGTCCTTGGCCAGTCAACCCAGACCGTATCGGACAGCGATCTTGCCCCCGAGGGCGACGAAACCCAGACCGAAGCCGATGCCGATGCCGATGCAACGACTTGACGAATCTGGTAAGGAGCGTTGCAACATGGCGAGCGTCAGTGTGATTGTACCAATATACAACTGCGCCGGATATTTACGAAGGTGCGTGGATTCCCTGCTGTGCCAGACCTACAGCGACATCGAGATCATTCTGGTGGACGACGGCTCGACCGACGGCACAGAAAAGCTCTGCGATGAACTGGCCGTTTCGGACGGACGGATCACCGTCCTTCACCGACCCAATGGGGGCGTTTCCTCCGCCAGAAATGCCGGACTTACCGCGGCGGGAGGAGAATTTGTCACCTTTGCCGACGCGGACGATTATGTGAATCCCGACCATATCGGCAGCCTGCATGAGCTGATGCAAAGGCACGATTGCGATGTGGCTGTGTGCAGCTATATCAGCGAAAATGAGGACAGATGCTCCGAGCCGCAGTGCCGCTCCGACTCCCCTAATGAAGTATGTTATAGCCATGACAGCGCAGTCTGCGAATTACTCGCCGGCGGCGCTGTCGGCGGTTATGTGTGGAATAAGCTCTACCGCAGGCGTCTGCTTGAGGGCATAGAATTCCGCGGGGACGTCAGGATTCTGGAGGACCTGCTCTTCAATTTTGAGGTGCTGAAGAGGGCGGAGTCGATGGCGTTTACGGACTACCGCTCCTATCACTACATTCAGAGGGGGCAGAGCGCGATGCACAGAGGATTCGGCGAGGAACACCGCAAGATGGTGGAAACCGCCCGCTGGGTGCGCGACCAGCTTGCTCCGGAGGGCGGAGAGCTGGCTGACGCGGGCAGCGGACTGCTTGGCACGACGATTCTGTGGGTCAGCGACGTGATGGCGGAATACGGCCCCTATGACCGGGCGCTTTTCCGGCAGTACCGCGCCGAATTCATGCCTCTGAGGAAAAAATACATGAAAATGAGCCGCATACCGTTTAGCTACCGCGCAAGCGCGGTGTTTTTCGGCATGGGCTTCGGAGTATTCAGGGCGGCGGTAAAGGCGGTCCGATTTATCACACGGTGAAAGGGTGAAAACGCATGGAAAAACAGGGCGATTGTCCCGGCGCAAAGAAGAAGATTCTCTTTGTGACCAACACGATGGGGCGTGCCGGTGCCGAGAAATGCCTTCAGGCCTTACTCGAGCTGCTGGATCCCGCAACATACGATCTCTCGGTCTATTCTATTATCAACCGCGGCGAGCTTTACGGCGATATGCCGGAATATGTGCATATTCTCAACAGCAAACCCTGTACAAAATCGGTGCTGGACAGGGCGGGACTTGCCGCCATTGCCAGGCAGATTTTGTGGAGTCTTGTCAAAAAATTCCGTTTCATCACATACATTCCCTACTTTTTCCGTGTGCTGTTTCATCAGATCAAGATAAGGCGGCTGGATTTCAGCAAGCTTTTCTGGATGCTGCTGGCACGCAGCGCCAAGCGCTTTGACGAGGAGTACGACCTGGCGGTAGCCTTCATCGAGGGAGCCGCGACATATTACGTGGCGGATTACGTCAAAGCAAAGAAAAAGGCAACATATGTGCATATTGATTATCTGGCGGCGGGATATTCTCCCAAGCTGGACAAAAAGTATTACGATAAATTTGACCGGGTCTTCTGCGTATCCGACACGGTGAGGAAGGTATTTGTCAAAGCGTATCCCGAATACGATTCCAAGACCTTCTTCTTTCACAACATGGTGCCGCGAGAGCGGATCATCAGGCTCTCAAAGGAGGGCAAGGGGTTTGACGACGGCTTTGACGGACTCAGGATACTCACCGTCGGCAGGCTGCACTACCAAAAGGCGTATGACCTGGCGATTCCGGCGCTTGCCGAGCTTCGCCGCCGGGGACACAATGTGCGCTGGTACGTGATAGGCGAGGGCGCGGAGGAGGAAAACCTGCGCGCGCTCATCAGACAGAACGGCGTGGAGGACAGCTTCCTGCTGATGGGGGGATTTTCCAACCCCTATCCATACATAGCGGGCTGCGACATATACTCCCAGGCTTCCCGCTTCGAGGGTTGGTGCATAGCGCTGGCGGAATCGCTTGTGCTGGCAAGGCCTGTGCTTGCCTCCCGGTGCGCAGGCAATGAGGAGCAGGTTACCGACGGCGAGACCGGCGTGCTGATTGATCTCTCGACCGAGCATATTGTCGAGGGTATGGAGAAGCTGATCACTTCGCCCGAGCTGAGGGCGAAATTTACCCGAAATCTGAGCGGAATCGCGCTGGATTTCAAGAAGGATCTGGAGATGCTCTACGCATTGACAGATTAGACTGACCCGGAGGTGGCATGAATGACATGTCTCGACAAAAAGACATTGATTCTGATACCGGCTTACAATGAGGAAAAAAGCATTGGCAAGGTGATCAGAAATATCATCAATGAGTGCGGAAGTGTCGACATACTGGTGATCAACGACGGCTCGCGCGACAAAACCGCCGAGGTGGCCGAAAAGGCGGGCGCGATTGTTGTGACGCATATTTACAATATGGGATACGGCGCGTCACTGCAAACCGGCTACAAATATGGCGTCTACCACAATTACGAATTCATCATACAGATGGACGCGGACGGTCAGCATGACGTGTGCAACATCGGCACGATTTACGAAAAGCTCGCACGTGGCAAGCATCCGTACGACATCGTGATCGGTTCCCGTTTCATCGGGGAGCGGAGCAGCGACAGCATGAAGGTGGGCATTGCCAAAAAGGTGGCGCTAGGCTTTTTCAACATGGCGATCAAGCTTGTCACGCGCAAGAAGTTCACCGACCCGACTTCGGGGCTTCAGGGGCTCAGCCGCCGTGCTTTCACAGCCTATTCGCTCTACGACAATTTCGACACCAATTATCCCGACGCCAACATCATCACAAAGATGCTGCTCAACGGCTATTGGCTCAAGGAAGTGCCTGCGGTGATGCATGAGCGCAAATCCGGCGTAAGCATGCACAGCGGACTGCGCAAGAACATTGCATACATGTTCACCGTCACGCTGAATATTGTGGTAGTTGTCATGCAGTTCCATCTCATCAAAAAGGGTCGAAAGGACATCACGGAAGAGCTTGATCTTACGTGATTGTTATCGGCACAATACAAATCCGGCGCCGTGCGGGAAGCATCCCATTCCCTTCGGACGCCGGGTTTTTTTCAGGTAGGAGGTAGAAGGTAGGAGGCAGGAGGTAGATAATTTATGAATATTCCAATTGAAACGGTACAGGTCGGAGATTTTCAGATGAACTATTTTCGATTTGGAAGCG
>ONYN01000276.1 GCA_900322085.1 uncultured Eubacteriales bacterium
ATTCTATCTGGTGGAATATGAAATAGAACTTACCAATATCGACTCGTATCTTACCTCCTTCGATGACTCTATCTTCCGATTGCTGACCTACTGCAATTATACCGAAGAGTACGGCAGGAGCGATTGCTTGGTAGGCGTTCCACAAGCCTATATTCTGGAGCATGAGCCAGAGCCGTCCGGCACCAATGACACCTTCACGCTGAAAAGGGCAAAACACGCACGCTTCATGTCGGATTTATTGTCAATGACAATCACCGCGGCAGTCTGAGTCAGATAGCCTTAAGTGTAGGTTCGGAATTGGAGAATGATATTGATTATGTCAATATTACAAAGGCTGTGGAAAAGCTGAAAAAGTAAAGAAAAAATCCATAATGGTTGTAACGAATGGCAGAAAAAATACATTAACGTAATGAAAGGGCAGAGGAGGTGAGCCTGATGCATCGAAGTGAAAGCGACGCCGACATACAGCGGAATTATCAGGAATACGCCCGCACGGTCTATAAATACCTGCTTTCGCTGACGCGGGACGAACAGATCGCGGAGGAACTGACGCAGGAAACGTTCTTTCAAGCCATCCAATCCTGCGAGAAATACGACGGCAGATGTTCCATGCCGACATGGCTCTGCGCTATTGCCAAGAACGTGCTGCGTACCTACCGCCGTAAGCATCCGCCGCAGGAGAACATCGACGACATTCCGGAGGAATCGTTTTCCATTCCGTCCGCTGAGGACGGAGCGGAAGCCTCGGACGAAAGAATGCGGCTTTTTCGACGGCTGCACGAGCTGCCGGACCCCTACAGGGAAGTGATGTACCTGCGGATATACGGAGGACTGTCCTTCCGGGAGATCGGAGAGGTACACAGCAAGACCGAAAACTGGGCGCGGGTGACATTTTACCGCGGAAAGGAAAAACTGAAGGAGGATTTATCATGATGAGCAAAACCAACATTCCATGCGATACCGTGAGGGATTTGTTTCCTTCCTATATCGACAAGCTGACAAGCGATACCACCAACCAACTGATCCAGGAACATATTTCCGACTGTGCGGAATGTTCCGACATTCTCAGCTCTATGCGTGCGCCCGAAGCGGATTCCTTGGAAGCGGTTCAGAAGGAGACAAAGGAAATTGACTTCCTCAAAAAGAACAAAAGGCGCAATCTTAAAATCATCATCGGCAGCGTGGCCGGAGCCATTGCGCTTGTCATTGTCATTCTTCTGCTGAAAGCGTTTGTCATTGGCGAGGCCAATTACAGCGGCATGGTTGCCACCCGCGTGGAGGTGAGTGGCAGTGATGTCACGCTGACCGCTGTGCCGATTGACAGTATTCACGCTGTTTCCAACCTGACTTTTGAAGAAGAGGACGGCGTTGTCACCGTTCGTGCCAGAGCCGTTCTCATGAGCTTCCTGCACCGAGGCGACCTCCGCAGGGAATTCACTGCCAGCCAAAGCATTCGCCGTATTATGCTGGGCGGACAGATTATCTGGGACGACGGAGCGCCGGTGTCTTTCTTTACGTCGCAGGTCTATCAGACGCGGCACGACTACATGGGTTCCATCTCCGACAACCTGCGTACTGCCGAAGCGCTTAACATGAGCCGTTATATCGGCAGCTTTACCAGTGAACTAAAAACGGCGCAGGAACCGTATGTCTGGAAGATCATTCTCGAAAAGGAAGTTCCCCAAAATGAAAGAATCGTCCGTGAGGACGACATGGAGCGGTTTGCCTATGTGCTGCTCGGCGTGATCGGCAATCTCCAAGAGGTGGAATATGCCTACACAATAGACGGAGAGAGTCTCACCAAATCCATCACCGCACAGAACGCGACGGAATTCTTCGGAAGGAACATCAAGGACTGCGGCAGAAGCCCACGCATTCTCGGCGACCTGTTCAATAAGACCGGACTGGACACCTACGCCATGGGATTAGCGGCGGAGTACTACATCTACGAGAGTCGCAACGTCATGCTGAATCTGGTCAATTTTACAGAGTACGAAATCCAGTCCATCACCTACTCCATTTATTCAGACGGCAACTTAATCAGCGGCGGAGGCATCTGCCACGCTGACAACAGCCCCATCAGCAGAAACGGCGAAACAATCATCTTGTTCGAGCGGGGCGATTTCGGAAACGGAGATAACATCACCATTGAGCTTGGTATTGAAATGCCCGACGGCAAGAGCTATACCGTCAATGAAAAAATCCGAGTTCCCGCGCAAAGCGGAGCAAAAACCACAATGAAGCTCTGCGGCAATGTGAAGGACGGTTTCAGGATAGAACAATAGTTCTGCGATTCAGATTGTAAAGTCAGCAGACTAAGCGTACGCTATTTTACTTGGCGTTTCCCTAATAAAGAAGCACATTCGGCTATTAAAGAAGGTTATCCATGACATCATAACCAATCTTTTTAAAGCTGAATGTGCTTCTTCTGATTTATCATACTGTTTCAAGCAATTCTAAAAAATGATGAAAGTCCTCGCTGAATACAGTAAAATTCATAGGGTTCATGTCGCCTGCGTCCGATTCATATACCGTTGTTTCATCTTCACCGAACTTCATAAGATACCGTAAATCGCCCCAATCGGAAGCGATGATGACATATCCCGGTGCATAAATCGGAGTCTCATCGGTAAGATTCACCTCTACAATCTCGTCAAGCTCGTATAGATACCCATTGTGCGTACGGTTTTCTGTCATGTAATCAACATAGACCTTCGGCAGCCTTACCGACAGTGTTTTTTCTATTTCTTGTATATTATTTACGTTCATTATCAATTCTCACTTCTCACTTCTCCACCGTAATCCCATGTTCCTTCATCAAAGAAGTCAATTCTGCCTCATAACTGAGTGAATCATCCAAGTCGAAGAGATTGATTTCCTTGCCGCTGCTGAGTACGATCACGTAAGACGCAGAATACTGCGTCTGATCTTCCGGCCTGAAATACACCCTCTCGATCTCCACATAGCTGTAATGCGTACCTTGCAGTGAGAATAGCTGCGAGTTATCCCAGAAGCCGCCGCTTGTGAATTTCAGATTTTGCATGGGAAGCAAAACGCAGGCGACAATGCTTGCCGACACAATCATTCCCAGGAAGACTTTCATAAACTTGTCCGCTCCTGCGCCGTTGACGACATGATCCATTTCCTCATAAGATTCATATTGCTTTTTGTTGAGCAGCCGATAAA
>ONYN01000033.1 GCA_900322085.1 uncultured Eubacteriales bacterium
CTCCGCCCTGGACGGGCCAGGAGGAACAAGTTCCCCCAGCTTTCGCTAGCGAAAGCTAAGACTCCCCACGCTCGCATTCGCTCGCTGATTATGCGCTGCGCGCTTGCTTTTTTTAATTGATTTTGGGTGACTTCTGTTATTTTTTTCGGCCAAAAATAAATAATCTGAAAACTTTGCGTGAATTTGCGTGAATTTTGCGTAAATCACGCTTTTTGTCGTGCAAAATTTGTTGCATTTGCATGGTGCGGGTGATATAATGATTTATGTATGCAATGCACATTGTGTTGATTGTTATTATTATCCTATCCATCTTAGAAGGAGCTGCTTTTTCTATGGCGTCCGTAACCATTCTGCCCGAGCATTACATCAATCGCGAGTTGAGCTGGCTCGAATTCAACCACCGCGTTATGATGCAGGCCGTCGCAGATGAAAACCCTGTTTTTGAAAGAATTAAATTTCTCTCCATTGTCACCTCCAACCTTGACGAATTTTTTATGGTGCGCGTTGCTTCCATACGCGACCAGCTCCGCGCCAAATATGACGCTGTTGACCCTGCCGGCATGACCCCCAAGCAGCAGCTCATCGCGATCAGCGAACGCACCCACGAGCTTTGCGAAATGGAATATTCCATCTATCACAAGTCCATTCTCCCGGAGCTGCGTTCCAACGGCATTTCCGTCATCCACGCGGATTCGCTCATGGATGATCAGATCCGCTTTTGCAAGAGTCTCTTTGACAACGCGATCTATCCCGTGCTTACCCCTCTCGCCGTCGACCGCAGCCATCCCTTTCCGCTCATTCTCAACAAGAGCCTGAATATGGGCGTGCTGCTCGACTGCGGCGCCGAAAAGCCCGTATTCGCGACGGTGCAGGTGCCTGACAACCTTCAGCGGCTTATCAAGCTGCCCTCCGAGCAGGGATACATATTTATTCCCATCGAAGAGATTATCAAGATGAATATCGCCAAGCTCTTCTCCGGATACAAAGTCATCGACTGCGTGACTTACCGCATTACGCGCAACGGCGACCTCTCCTTTGACGAGGACGAGGCCATCGACCTGCTCAGCGAAATCAAAAATTCCCTCAAGGACCGCAAGCGCGGTTCGGTGATCCGTCTGGAAATTGCCCGCGGCGCCAATACCAAAATGCTCAAATTCCTACAGAAAAAACTGGAAATCGAAAAGCGCGATATCTACGAGACAAACGGCCCCATCAATCTGTCATTCCTGGTCAAACAGCTCTATTCGCTGCCCGGATTTGACCATCTCAAGGACCCCGTTTTCATCCCGAAAATCTGCCATGAGCTGCTCACAAACGAAAGTATTTTCGACGTAATGACCCGCAAGGATATCCTGATGTATCACCCTTACGACAGCTTCGACCCCGTGGTAAGGCTGCTGGACGAGGCCGCCGACGACCCGAATGTTCTCGCCATCAAGCAGACCCTCTATCGCGTGTCCAGCAACAGTCCCATCGTCGCCGCTCTCGAACGCGCCGCCGACAAGGGCAAGCAGGTCACTGCCCTGATGGAAGTCAAGGCACGTTTCGATGAGGAAAACAACATCGAATTCGGCGAGCAGCTCTCACGAATGGGCGCTCACGTGATTTACGGTGTTGCCGGACTCAAAACCCACTCCAAGATTACGCTCATCGTCCGTCGGGAAGCCGACGGCATCAAGCGCTATCTCCACCTCGGCACCGGCAATTACAACGACGTCACCGCCCGCATTTACACCGATTACTCCCTGCTCACCGCCGACCGTCAGCTCGGCGAGGACGCAACGGTGTTCTTCAACTCCATAACCGGCTATTTCCGCGCACCGGTCATGCAGAAGCTCATTATGGCGCCGCATGCGTTGAGGCTTACATTCACCAACCTGATCCGCGAAGAAAAGAAAAAGGCTCGCGCCGGAAAGCCCGCCGCCATATTCGCCAAGATGAATTCACTCGCCGACCCTGACATTGTCCGCGAGCTTTTCAAGGCCGCCGCCGCCGGCGTCAAGATCAGGCTCTTTGTGCGCGGCATATGCTGCCTGCGTCCCGGAATCCCCGGACTGAGCGAAAATATCGAGGTGCGTTCGGTGGTGGGACGCTTCCTGGAGCACAGCCGCGTCTATCTCTTCGGCGCGGAGGGTGAGGAGCAGAAGCTCTATCTCAGCTCCGCCGACTGGATGACCCGAAATCTCGATCACCGTGTCGAGCTGCTCTTCCCCATCGAGGACAAGGACGTCTTTGCGCAGATCAAGCGGGATATCAGCGTATATTGGAGCGATACCGTCAAAGCCCGCCGACTGGGCAGCGACGGCGCGTATCACCGTATTCAGGGCGAGGACATCAACGCCCAGGAAACGCTCATTGACTACGACTTTGACCCTCAGGAGGAGCAAAACGAGGCCTACAACGAGGATAAGATCGTCTATCACGCCGAACTGGAAGAGCACTATGAAGACGCTTCTGCGGACGACTACGGCACCGACGGCGATTTTGACGATGACGAGGATGAAGAGCGCACTCACTCTTACGGAAACACCTTCGGAGCGTACAATTACAAATACGAGTACGGTTATGTCGACATCGACGACGGGGACGATGACGATGAAGATGACGAATAATTGCCTTTTAAGGAGATTCACAATATGAGTAACGAGCTTCCGCAGGACAAATTCATGCTTCTCAGCGTGGTAAACACCAAGCTCAGGGATCAATATTCCGACCTTGACGCTCTGTGCGACGACATCGGAGCCGACAGGGACGAAATCATCCAGTCGCTTGCATCCATCGGCTACAGCTACGACAAGTCGCTCAACCGCTTTTGCTGAAAGCGCACATCATCAATATAAAAAGACGGGCAACCGGTTTTCTGCTACAGAAAACCGGTTGCCCGTTGTTTATTTATACCAGACAAGAAATTACTTCACGAATTCAGTGACGATTTCCTCCGCCTTGGAGAGAGCCTCGTCCAGCTTGGAAAGATCCTTTGCGCCTGCCATTGCGTTGTCGGGCTTGCCGCCGCCGTTGCCGCCGGTAATCTGAGCCACTGCCTTGACGATCTTGCCCGCGTTGGCTCCTTTGGCAAGAGCCTCCTTGCCCACGGCGACGAATATGGTGCCTTTTTCGCCGTTGACCGATGCGAATACAGCTATGCTGTCGGCGCACTTGTCGCGGACCTTATCGCCCATTGTACGCAGCTCGTCCGGCTTCACGCCGTCGAATTTCTTTATGACAAGCTTGGTTTCACCGATGGAAGCGGCATTTGCAACCAGAGAATCCACCTCGATGGAGGCGAGCTTGGAGGAAAGCTGCTCGATCTGTCTGTCCTTCTCCTTCATCTCGGCAGTCATTGAAGCGCTCTTGCGCACCAGCTCGGCAGGATTGCCCAGCTTCATTGCCGCCGCCGCGTCGCTGATGGTCGCGAGAGCTTCGTTGAGCATAGTGAGAACATTCGCGCCTGTTACGGCTTCAATTCGTCTTACGCCGGCGGCAACGGAGGATTCGGACCTGATCTTGAAAAGACCCAGCTTGGCGGCATTGTCCACATGGGTACCGCCGCAGAATTCTATCGAGAAATCGTCTGCCGTGCGAACCACGCGCACCACATCGCCGTACTTCTCTCCAAAGAGCGCCATTGCGCCCAACTTCTTGGCCTCTTCAATCGGCATTTCCACATTGATGACCTCAACGCCCGAAAGTATCTCGGCATTGACCATTGCCTCGACCTGCGCAAGCTCCTCCGCTGTCAGCGCGGAGAAGTGTGTGAAGTCAAATCTGACCGCGTGACTGTCCACAAGCTGTCCCGCCTGCTCGACATGGGTGCCAAGCACCTTTCTCAGGGCAGCCTGGAGCAGATGAGCGGCAGTATGATTGCGGCGGGTGGCCATTCTTGTTTCGTTGTCGTAAGCGACCTTGACTGTATTGCCCACGCTGAGCTGCCCTTCGGCTACCTTGCAGGTGTGCAGGAACACGCCGGAGCTGTTCTTGGTGGTATTTTCAACCGACACGCGCACGCCTTCGCCGGAAATGACGCCAATATCGCCCACCTGACCGCCGCTTTCGGCATAGCATACCGTGCGGTCAAGCACAACAATGGCTTCCTCTCCCCCGACGGCACTGTCGGTCAGTTCGCCCCCCGAAACGATGGCGATGACCTTTGCCTCACATTCGCCCTCGGTGTAGCCCAGGAACTGCGTGGCCTCCATGTCCTTGAAGAGGTCGGCGTCACCCTTCCACGCCTCGGTGGTCGCGTGAACGCCCGCCATCTTGGTCTTGACACGGTAGTCATCATATATCTTGCGGAAGCCCTCTACGTCCACCTTCATGCCCTTGTCGGCGAGAATCTCCACTGTCAGGTCAATCGGGAAGCCGTAGGTGTCCTGTAATTTAAACGCGGATTCGCCGCTCAGGGTATCGCCGTCGTGATCTGCCACGAAATCTTCGAGAATCTTCATGCCCTGGTCGATGGTCTTGGCAAAATTGGCCTCCTCGGTGGCAATGACATTGTGTATGAAATCGCGCTTGTCCTTGAGTTCGGGATAGGCGCTATCGTTTTCGTGAATGACCGTATCGCACACTTCGGTGAGGAACATTCTGTCCACGCCGAGAAGCCTTCCGTGACGTGCCGCGCGGCGGAGCAGACGGCGCAGGACATAGCCGCGTCCGTTGTTGGAGGGCATAACGCCGTCGCCTATCATAAATGTGGTGGAGCGGATATGGTCGGTGATGACGCGCAGGGATATGTCGGTCTTGGGATCGTCGCCGTACTTTACGCCGGCAATCTCACTGATATGCTTCATAATGTTCTGCACGGTGTCCACCAGGAAGAGGTTGTCCACGCCCTGCACAACACATGCGAGACGCTCCAGACCCATGCCGGTGTCGATATTGGGGTGATCGAGGGGGGTGTATGTTCCCTTGCCGTCGGAATCAAACTGGGTGAACACATTGTTCCAGATTTCAACATATCTGTCGCAGTCGCATCCGACGCCGCAGGTGGGTTTGCCGCAGCCGTATTCCTCGCCGCGGTCATAGTAAATCTCGGAGCAGGGGCCGCAGGGACCTTCGCCGTGCTCCCAGAAATTGTCCTCCTTGCCCAGACGGACGATTCTGTCGGGCGAAACGCCCACTTCCTTTGTCCAGATGTCAAATGCCTCGTCGTCGTCCTGGTAGATGGAAACCCACAGGCGGTCGACATCCATTTCAAGGGTCTTGGTCAGAAATTCCCAAGCCCAGGAAGTCGCCTCGTGCTTGAAGTAATCGCCGAACGAAAAATTGCCCAGCATTTCAAAGAATGTGCCGTGACGGGCGGTGATGCCCACGCGTTCAATGTCGGGGGTGCGTATGCACTTCTGGCATGTGGTGACGCGCTTGCGGGGAGGGGTAATCTCACCCGTAAAATACTTCTTCATGGGAGCCATGCCGGAGTTGATCAGCAGCAGGCTGTTGTCGTTCTTGGGAATGAGCGAAAAGCTGGGGAGACGAAGATGCCCCTTGCTTTCAAAGAAAGAGAGATATTTTTCTCTCAGCTCGTTAAGTCCTGTCCATTCCATTGTGTTTTTTCGACATCCTTTCTTTGAGGATAAAATGATTTTTTTCGGCAATACAGAAAGCCCCGTCCGCCATGCTTTCCAAATGAAAAACAGGGACGAACGGAGCCGCGGTACCACCCATATTGCCTTGCGTTCAAAAAAATCAACGCGCAGCCGCTTTGAATGTCAATTAACGCTTGACTCACGTCCGACTCATCGCCGGAGCGCTTCTTTATTCTGGAACAAAGATCCGGGCGGCCATCATTCCTCCGCTGAACCGTCAAGCCTTGCAGCCATGGACCTGACTCTCTGAGGGCAGGGGGAAAAATTCTTCCCGAACGCGCACATTGCAATTTAAAAAATAACTGTATTTTGCATTATACACCTATTTTTTTTAAAAGTCAATATCGCGCAGAACAAAAAAGGGGAAATAATTTTGGGTGAGTCGGGGGATATATTGGTTTTTTGGTTCTTGGTTTTGTTTTTTTGTATCTGTATAATTTAATTCCAGTTCAAAAATGTCCGGAGAAATTGTGGTATACTAAAAAGGATCATTCTTATGAAAGGCGGTTTTATTGATGCGCTTTTTCTGTTTATCGCGTTTCCCGAAGCTGTCGCGTCTGAGCCGGTATTCCCTCACACGCAAAAGTGCCGCGCTGCTGCTTACCCTCGCTTTTACGGCGCTGTACACTTTGCAGCCCGCCGCCCAATTCGGCAGCGTATTCGCCGGGGAAATCGAGCAGCCTGTTATCATTGCTCATCCGGCAAGTGTGTCAGTCAAACCCGGCGACACCGTGGAATTTTCCGTAACGGCACAGGGCAGCGAAAATTTGAAATATCAATGGTATTACAAAAAGTCCGGCTGGAAAGACTGGGCTGTATGGAAAGGCCACACCTCCGCCGCCACCTCCGCTACAGCCAATTCGTCGTGGAATATGATGCAGGTTCGCTGCACCGTCACTGATGCTTCGGGCAGCTCTGTCACATCGGATGCCGCTGTCATTACCTTGGAGCAGCCTCTTGCGCTGCTTTCACAGCCGCAGGATGTAACGGTAACCGTCAATCAGACCGTCAGGTTTTCGGTGACGGCGCAGGGCAGCGGCACACTGAAATACCAGTGGTACTACCGCAAGCTGGGCGCCAATGCATGGTCGGTGTGGAAGGGTCACACAACCGCCACCACTTCCGCCACTGCCAATGCCACCTGGCATCTGATGCAGGTGTATTGCAAAGTGACCGACGCTTCGGGCAGGTCGGTCAGGTCAAATGCCGCCAGGCTGACAGTCGATCAGCCGCCCGCGATTCTCACCCAGCCTGAGGACGTCTCAGCCAACGCGGGCAAAGCGGCGGCTTTTACACTGACCGCACAGGGTACCGGCGCACTGAAATATCAATGGTACAGCCGCATGCCGGGCGAAAAATCGTGGTCGGCGGTGAAGGGACAGGCCAGTGCGACGTTCTCCCGGACTGCCGAAAAAAACATGGACGGAATGCAGGTTTACTGCAAAGTCACCGACCAATCGGGACGCTCGGTCAGGTCAAATGCCGCCAGGCTCACCATCATTCCGGAACTCAAAATATCCTCTCAGCCCGCGTATGTCACGGTACATGCGGGCGAAACAGCGAAATTTGAGGTGAAGGCTTCGGGCGTGGGTTCACTGCAATATCAGTGGTACCGCAAAAAGGCCGGCAAGAGCGACTGGACGCTGTGGAAGGGAAAAACGGACCCGTCGATATCCGCCGTCGCGGACTGCACATGGCATGGAATGCAGGTTTACTGCCAAATCACCGACGAGGCGGGACAGACCGCAAGCACCAGAACCGCAGTAGCCATGATCACCAAAAAGAGCGACAGCCGGTACATCATCCGCTCCTTCACCGTCAAGAGCAACAAAACCAAAATTTACAACGGCCCGGGTACCAACCATACCGCACTCGGCACAGTCAACGCCGGTCAGCAATTCACCGCGCTGGAATGGGGCAGCGATTCGGACGACGTCACCTGGTTCCGCTTCCTGTGGAAAGGAAAGGACGCATGGATTTCTCGCAATAAGACCAAAGTCAGCGACGAATTCGTCACCATCCCCCATCGAAGCTTCAAGGACGGCGGTATCCCCATCATTTATCTTTCCCCGTCGCGTCAGATACACAACGCGTATGCCGCAGGCTCCACCACCGAGCAGATTCAGATGTACCGTGTGGGAACCGCATTGAAAAAAATACTTGAAAAAGAATATCTCTGCGTGGTCTACATGCCGGAGGTAAGCATGCCCATCAGTCTGAGTCACCGTCCTCTCGACGCCTACAACAAGGAGGCTGACGTATATCTCGCCATTCACAGCAACGCGACCCCTTCCGCCAAAACCACCGCATACGGGGCGGTCGGATACTACTTCCCGGGGAGCCGTCAAAGTCAGAAACTCGCTCAGAATATGGCCGATGAAATGGGCAGGATTTCGCCATTCTCCCCCACCGTCAACAGCAAGACCGTCAACGGCATGGCCGCCTTTGACAACGTAGGGTACGGCGAGGTTCGTGACCCCTCCTATTTCGGCATGATCAGCGTACTGGCTGAGGTGGAATATCACGACAATGTCGACTCCGCCAAGTGGATTATCAGCAATCCCGACAAGATCGCCCGCGCTCTGGCAAACGCTCTCGAAAAAACCATCGACATGCAGAAGAAATGATGATTCCTTCATCAGGATAAAAAACAGCGCACACCTTTCCCTTTCTGTCACAGGGCGGCGTGTACGCTGTTTTTATTTTTTGTTGTTTTTACTCGCATTACAGGACAATCCACACGGCGGGACGCACCGGCATATTCAAATAATCCACAGCGTCGCCCAAATACCATATTTCACCGTACCATGAGACACCCGTATTCAACTCATCACTTTCTCCGGGCGTACGCAGCTGCCACGTTCCCACCTGACCGATATCGAGCGCGTTTCCGTCCTCATCAACGTAGTAGGACGCGTCATAGCCGTTGACATGGGAATATTCGGTGGTATAGGCTTTTCTGTCCTCATCGGACAGGAAATATTTCTTGGCTTCCTCCACATTCAGGGCGAATACCTTATCCACTGTGTCATTGCCGCCTGCCGTACCGTATTCCGGATTATCCGGATTGACATTCGTCACAGACGCTATTTTGCCCTGCTCCTCAGCGGTAAATACGGTCTGGTAAAAGTTTTCATTCATCCACTTGCGCAGTGTACAGGTTTCCCATGTGACAGGCTCGGCTGTTTCGTTATACTGCACACAGTCCAGCAGCTTTTCGGTTATCAGCAGCGCCTTGTCGTCCTCCACCGCCAGCACCCGCCATTCAACAGGCTCCGCGCCGTTGGAAGAGTCGTCGTCCTGCTCATATACGCCGAAGGTTACGTGCTGCCCCACCGAAAGCTCGCTGACTGATTTCAGATCGTTCACCGATTTGAGTGTGCCGCCGTCCTTTGCGCCGCTTGTACTGCCGCACGACGCAGACGCAACGCTCACTGTCACAGCCAGCACTATCCCCATGGCAGCTTTCAGCAACGACTTCCTCTTACATTTTTTCTCACTCATGCTTTTCACCTCATACATTCATATGCCGATAAATGTCGCTTCCGGTATTATTATATCAAACAGTGACACGGTATTCAAGTTTATTTCCATTACAATCAAGTTATTTCTCATTACAATATTTTTACAAAATATCCCATTTTTTTATGACAACCCCTTGACAAAAATTACTTTATCTGATATAGTAATTATAACGTCAGACGTAGTAATAAGTGAAGAGAGGTGTGTCATGGTAGAACTGAGCAGCGATATCATGCGCGGCTATAACGATGTAATCGTGCTGAGTATATTGACCGAAAGCGATTCCTATGGCTACGAGATATCGCAATGTATTACGGAGCGTTCAAGCGGCAGGTACCTGATCAAAGAGACGACGCTGTATTCCACCTTCGCGCGGTTGGAGCGAAACGGCTGTATCCGTTCGTATGTGGGAACCGAGACTTTTGGCAGACA
>ONYN01000008.1 GCA_900322085.1 uncultured Eubacteriales bacterium
CGGTTTGTTTCAGAGTATCAATCCGGCGATTCAGGAAACCTTTGACAATGAAGAATGGGTAACCCGTGCCATTGAAGCGCAGGGCTTCCGCGGCGTACGCTGATTTCCTGCGCAGGCATGAGAATCTGCATATCCTGTATCTGGAATTGGGGGTAGGCTCAAATACGCCCGTTATTATTAAATACCCATTCTGGCAGATGACTTTTGATAATCCAAAGGCGGTGTATGCCTGCCTGAATTATGAGGAAGCCTGCTGTCCCCGTCAGATTAAGGAACGATCCATATGCATCGGCGGAGACTGCGGCGAGATCATTGCACAGCTGCGTTATCAATAATCAGATTTTGGGAAATTGTTACAAAATAATGTGGGCACCTCTTGACAATATAATATAAATACTATATAATAACATCAGTTGCATATCATCAGTTTTGCAACTGATGTTTTTCAATGTAAAGGAAGTTGCTGTATGCCGCCAAAAGTGAAGTTTCAAAGAGAAGAGATCGTAAGTGCCGCTTTGAATGTTGCCCGAAAAAAAGGCATTGAAGCGGTAACTGCACGTGAAGTGGCTGCCGAGCTGCAAGTATCTCCCCGTCCGATTTTTACATGGTTCGATACAATGGAGCAGCTCAAAGGCGAGGTTTACTCACAGGCAAAGGCGCTTTATTGTAAGTATGTGGAGCATGGACTGACGGAACGGATCCCTTTTTTGGGAGTGTGGCAGCAATATATCAATTTTGCAAAAGAGGAAAGAGAACTCTACAAGCTGTTGTTTCTGTCAAAGCCCGACAGCGTAACCGGCGGCGCGACAGAAGCGCTGCTTTTTTCCCAGGAGCTTGTGCGTGATTCCGTCATGCGGATATACCATATGGATGCGGACACCGCTGATAAATATTTCCGCGACATATGGCTGGTGGCATTCAGCTTTGCTGCACTTATTGTGACCGACGACTGTCCCTATTCGGACGAGGAAATATTTGCAATCGGAGTCGAAATCAGCCTCTCAGTCTGCAAAGCATACAAGGAAATTCCCGGTTTGACGCAGGGGAATTATGACAGAAATGCGATATTCACAGAGTTGGTGAAAAAGCAGATTTGAAAAATCGGAAGTAATTATAACTAAAGCGTTTAAATATTTATGTTGCCACACAGAATGTGATGGAATAATTTATAGCCGCACAGACGGATGATGTTTTAAAAACATCTTATACAGAAATGCCGGACGCGAAATTGGCGCAGGAGGTCCTCGCTCATTAAGCTCTAAGATATTTTAATAGGAGATGAAAGTCATGTATCAAAATCTTGTAAACCATGATTTCAGAGGAAACATCTATGTCATTCAAGAAGACGATGTTTTGCTTGAATATGTCGGCGGATTTGCCGATTTGGCAAACGAAATTCCAAATTCATTGGAAACCAAGTTCGCGAGCGCATCGGCAGGAAAGGTGTTTGTCGCGGTGGGTATTTTGCAGCTTATTGAAAAAGGAATGCTGCATTTCCATGATACTCTGGGCAAAATCCTTGACATTGACCTGCATCAGATTGACGCGAATGTAACGGTAGAGCAATTGCTCAATCACACATCCGGCGTTCCGGATTATTTTGACGAAAGCGTTATGGACGAGTATGAAGAATTGTGGATCGATTATCCCAATTATAAAATCAGACATAACAGCGATCTGCTTCCGCTTTTCATCGACAAACCGATGATGTATCCGAAGGGAGAAAGATTTCAATACAACAATACCGGGTACGTGCTGCTTGCGATGATCATCGAAAAAGTTACCGGAATGGAGTTTGACCAATATCTGAAGCAAAACGTCTTTGACGTGTGCGGTATGCAGTCTACCGGCTACTATGAGCTGGATAAACTTCCCGCAAAATGCTCCGACAATTACATCTACTGTCCCGAAACAGGAGGTTACCGCACCAACATTTTCTCAGTTGATGTAAAGGGAACCGGAGCTGGCGGCGCTTTTATCACAGTAAAGGATATCGTGAGATTCTGGAAGGGCTTATTATCTCATCAGCTGATTTCCGAAGAAATGCTCACCAGAATGTTCTCCAGACAAAGCGGTGACGGGAGGGATACGGAAGAGGGATATTACGGCTTCGGCGTCTGGCTGTTTACAGAGACAGAGGGTAAGGATCATCCGTATTTTCAGGGCTGCGACCCTGGCGTCAGCTTTATCTCGGAATACAATCCGAATGACGGGTTAATTTCTGTGATGGTAAGCAATTTCGGTGACAATGTATGGGAAGAGATGCGCAACATCCGAAGCAATTTTAAAAAGGACTCTTAATAATGAAAAAAAGATCATACTAACGGCCGTCGATCAATGCTTCCGATTGTCCGCACCGACAGCATCCATAACGGTATTTTGACCATAACGCTGCCCGAATACTCACAGGAAGCAGGAGAAAAGGAAGAATATGCTTAGATTGTCATTTCATGGCTGCGAGAGCATACTGACGCAAAAGGCATAGTAATTGATCTTTGCGGCAATCGGGGCGGAGATGTGGCCCCGATGATGGCAGCCATCTCTCCCCTATTGCCTGATGGAAATGTGCTGGGATACAAGTATGCTAACGGTCAGATCAATATGATGACACTGAAAAACGGAACATGCAACGGCGGCAGCGGAACTACTGTTGACAGCTTTAAAATGCCGGATCATATACCGATTGCCATTATAAAACGAAATATACCCATAGGTGACGAACAAATCACCTATGGGTATTTTTTTGTAAAAAAGGACTGATGCCTGTCATTTATCACGAAGTGACCTTTTCAGAAATATGCAATGAAAAGCAGCTTCCCTCACCGGGTTTGCTTTCGGCATAAATCGGTATATTCAGCAAATCTGCGGCTTCTCCGCAGAGATACAGCCCCAGACCGCTCGATTTGTCATTGAGCCTTCCGTTTACACCGGTGTATCCTTTTTCAAAAATACGAGGAAGATCCTCCGGTGCAATACCAATTCCGGTATCGGCCACAGAGAGAATTCCGTCACAGACAGAAATTGTGATAGTCCCGGTGGGCGTATATTTTAACGCATTGGAAATCAGCTGCTCCAGAATACACAGAAACCATTTTTTATCGGTAACGATGCTGATACCTGTTCCGGAATATTCCAGCCTGATTTTTTTATAGATAAACTGAGAGGCATATTTGCGGATGACCTCTCGGATCAGATCGTCCAGCGCATATTCCTGAATAAACAGATCGTTTGCGTTACTTCCTAAACGCTGGTAAGCAAGTACCATATCCGTATATTGTTCGATGCGAAAAAGTTCCTCTTGAAGCACACGTCTGTCAGGACTCTCCGACGAACCCAGCACCAGCTTCATCACCGCAATCGGTGTTTTTATCTGATGTACCCATGCGGTGTAAAAATCCTGTGTTTCTTTACGTTCGGTCCTAAAAGCAGAAACCATTCTTTCGTTTTCCGCGCCGAGACATCGAATCATCTGCGAAAAGTCCGCTTCGGCCAGACTTTCAGATGGCAAAGAGACATTCCAATCTGTGAGAATGTTTCTGCTCTTCTGAAAACGCTGTTCGGCCTTTCGTTGTTCTTTGATGAGACGAATCACACAAAACACAGTCGTGCAAAAAAGAGTAATGGAAAAAGCGTACCAGAACGGTTCCGTTTGAAGTCCGTACAACCTGAAAATGACATAAATCAGCAGCGTATTGAGCAGAAACAAG
The DNA here is from genome assembly GCA_900322085.1 of uncultured Eubacteriales bacterium. Taxonomy (GTDB): domain Bacteria; phylum Bacillota; class Clostridia; order Oscillospirales; family Acutalibacteraceae; genus RUG762. Next base: position 3,708 of record ONYN01000008.1, read on the forward strand.
CCTGCCGGCATTTTAAATTGCCGCATACAGTCCAGAAAAACAGTCTTTTTTCTTGTTTTTTCGAGTTTCATACTATCATATACCCGCTTCCCGGCTTAGTGATAATCACATCGGTAAGGCCGTTTTCACTGAGTTTTTTGCGCAGCCTGGCGACGTTGACGGTAAGCGTATTCTCCTCCACATACATATCGCTCTGCCAAAGTGCGTTCATCAAATCGTCACGGCTCACAATTCTGCCCTTATGATCGAGCAGTATCTGCAAAATACGCAGCTCGTTTTTGGTTAATTCAATGTGCTTTCCATCATAAATCACAGAGGCATCACCTGTATTGAGTACCGCACCGTGAAATTGCATTGAGTTGCCTGCTTCACTGATTTTGTATGTGCGGCGCAGCACCGCCTGAATCTTTGCGCTGAGTACCATTGAATCCACCGGTTTGGCAATAAAATCATCGCCGCCAAGACCAATAGCAGTGACGATATTCATATTGTTGGAAGCCGAAGAAATGAACACGATGGGAACATTGGATATTTTCCGGATTTCACTGCACCAATGGTAGCCATTGTAGTAGGGCAGCATAATGTCCATCAGCACAAGATGCGGTTGATATTTGACAAATTCCCCTGTCACATTGCGAAAATCAGTAATAGTGCTGACCTCGTTACCGTAATCCGACAGCGTTTTTTCAATTGCGGAGGAAAGAGCGAAGTCATCTTCAACCAGTAAAATCCGGTACATATCCGTTGTTCTCCTTTAATGAACGATTTTATAGTAAGTTTTTGACGTGCCGAGGTAAATAATCGTATACAACACCGCAAAGACCGCAAACGTACACAATGTGCATACCGCAAACAATTCCTCGCTAAAAAGCATCATAATTTTCATAATTCTTGTCAGCAGCGGGAATATGACCGCCATGTGAAGGCCGGCGACTGCCAGCGGCAGGAAGAATACCAACAGCACCTGCCTGCGGATGGTCTGTCTGACTTCCTGCCGGCTCATGCCAATTTTTTCCATAATCTGGAAACGAATTCTATCCTCATACCCTTCCGAAATCTGCTTGTAGTAGATGATGAGCGCTGTCGCAAACAGACAGACAGCTCCCAGCAGCACTCCCAGGAAAAGCAGCGTGCCAAACATGCCCAGCATGGCTTCTTTGGCGTTCCAGCGGGTATTCAGATTGTACTCAATGACCGCGCCATCCGACATTTTCCTAAGAGCGGAATGTAAATCAGAATCCAGTGCGTCTCCCGCCTTTGCCGCTTTATCGTAGTCGGCAAAGGTCACGGCAATGCGCCGTGTAATTTCAGAAGCGTACTTTCCGTTAGCTTCCTTCTGCGCGGAATAAATACGGTTAAGCGTCTGTTCGTCATAAACCACTATACCGTAGCAGGCAAAGGACGAAGCAAGGAAACTTGGTGAAATGGGAAAATGATACAAATTCTGCCGAATCTCGTATTTCATGCCGTGAATGGTCAGTGTGCCGGTAACGTCTTTAAGTCCCGAAGGATCATACATCGAGCAAACGGCGATTTCATTTTCACTAAGGATTATTTTTTCGCCTGCCAGCCCACGATAGGTATCTTGGGTGATAAAGAAGTAGTTGCCCACATCAGTCATATTATAATCGTCGATTTCACCCGAAGTATACAGCCTGTTGTCTTTAAGCAGATAGGCGGCGTACAGATATTCATTTTGCTCAATTGATTCTATCCCAATGCCATTTTTATCCGCCACGCTGCGCATGATTCCTTCCAGCTCAGCCGGTGAAAGATAATTTATTTGGCCACTTCCATTGGAAACACCCGCTTGAAAATACAGATCATGCGGATAATTCTTGTTAAGCACTCCCTCCAGACCGGCGTAAAGGGAAATGGTAGTGGAAATCATCACCAGCACTCCGGTAGCGAGAATCGCGATAGAGGCAAGTCCGACAGCGTTCTGCTTCATGCGATAGAGCAGCCCCGAAACCGCAGGCATATTCTGCGGACGGTAATAGAAATTTTCATTCTTTTTGAGGGCCTTGAGTATAAAAATGCTCCCTGCAACAAAGAGAAAATATGTGCCGATAATCACCAGAACCACTGCCAGAAAGAAGAATTCCAGCGCTTCAAGCGGAGATTGCGACATCAAAGCAATCGCATATCCAATGCCCAGCGCCACGAGTCCCAAAATCAGCATGACCCACTTTACCTTCGGCTCTTTTTCACCGACGCTGCGGCTTTGCAGCATTTCCACCGGCTTCATCATGGCAATGCTGATGCGGTTGAACAAAAAAATGAAGAAATCCAGCAGCAGAAAAAATATTGCCGTTGGAATAACTGTCGTCGGCGTTACATAGTAGAAACCCGCCACAGCGTCGGTTTGCAGAAGCCGGCATATCAGCAAAGAACAAAGCTTGTAAAAAAGCATTCCCACACAAAGACCGCTTGCAACCGACAGAAGACTGCTGAACAGATTTTCAAAGAAAAGAACCCTTCCTACATGGCGCTTCTCCATGCCAAGCACATTGTAGACACCAAATTCACGCTTGCGCTGTTTCATCAGGAAACGGTTGATATAGAGCATCAGTACCGCCGAAAGCAACGCAAGTATTGCAACACCCATCCACATAAATATGGATAGATATTCGCCGCCCTTCACGCGCTGCATTCTTTCGTCCATCGCCAACGTAAGCATAATGTAAAAACAGGCGATCAGTCCCGCCTCTGTGCCAATTCTCGGCAAGAAGAACCGGGCGTTGTTTTTGATGTTCTGCACAGCCATTCTGGTATACAGGCTCATTCTGTCTCACCGTCCTTTCCCATAGAGCCGTTGCAAAAGCCGATTCGCGCATCGTCCAAAGTCGTATCCTCGCGACGGGGAATTGACGGCAAGCCTCTATTCAAAGCATCCCTCAGCATGGTGAGCGTATTGGAGATTTTCTGATAGAGCTGCTCGTTTGTGCAGTCTCCCCTGTAGATCTGATGGAATACAACTCCATCCCGTATAAACAGCACACGGTTGGCATGTGAAGCGGCATCAGTGGAATGTGTCACCATGAGAATAGTCTGCCCGTCACGGTTCATCTTTTCAAACACCCTGAGCAAATCAGATGAGGACTGTGAGTCAAGCGCACCGGTCGGCTCGTCCGCCAGAATTATTTTGGGATTGGTGATCAAGGCTCTTGCCGCTGCCGCTCTCTGCTTCTGTCCGCCGGAAACTTCATAGGGGTATTTGTTCAAAATATCCCTTATTCCCAGAGATTCGGCTACAGGCACAAGCTTTGAATTCATCTCGGAAACGCTCTTTCCGCTCAATACCAGCGGAAGCAAGATGTTGTCCCGCAGCGAAAAGGTGTCGAGCAAATTGAATTCCTGAAACACAAATCCCAGATTTTCACGGCGGAATGACGCAAGTGCGGAGTCCTTCACCTCCGCCAGATTCCTGCCGTCCAGCATGGCACTGCCGCCGGTGGGTTTGTCGAGCGCCGCGAGAATATTGAGCAGCGTTGTCTTGCCGGAGCCTGATTCTCCCATGATTGCCACATATTCTCCGGCTTCCACCGAAAATGTCACGCCCTTGAGTGCCTGCACCTGATGGCCGCCGAAACGGCTGGTATAGGTCTTTTTCAGATCTTTTACTTCAAGTATTGTCATAATAACAGTTACCTCCTGCTTCAATTGGTGATTATATTATATCGAAACAGAACCCTTTCCGACATCGAATCGCATGACATTCATGTGACATTTTTGTAAGATTATATGATGTGACACTTGAAATAAACCATAGAATGTTCTATAATACAAAAAGAAATATTATACATTTTGTAGGGGGTGTTATGTATGACGACAACTCATTATTCAAAGCCAAAAAGCAATGGATATTATGTGGCAAAAGATGAGTGCATTGGCTGCCGCAGATGCATTCGCGTATGTCCTCAGGGCTGCATTGATTACAGCAACGTGTCGGCGATGATCATACAGGAAAATTGTCTGCACTGCGGAAATTGCATGAGTACCTGCCCTGTGGGAGCAGTGAAAGAAAGTGAATAAAAATACGGAAGCCTCGACATAACAGTAATTTCATAAAAAAACTCTGCCTATTGAAAAATGAGATAGACAGAGTTTTTTATTGACTTAACAGGAATAGCTTTTACATCATCCGTTTTCAAGCCTTTTTCGGGCTGATTTTATGGATCAGTTCTGTGGCCTTGCCCTTGATAATGTTTTTTTCGTTCTTATCCAGCAGTATTACGTAGTTCATCACATAACCAAGTAC
>ONYN01000100.1 GCA_900322085.1 uncultured Eubacteriales bacterium
GCAGCTCAGAGATATCTCCACTGAACGTGCGCACGCGATATACGGCGACCCGCTGCCGGAGTACGTTCAGGCGAGACTTGACAAGGAGCTGAATTCCATCATAGGCAACGGCTTCGCGGTCATGTATATGACGGCGCAGAAGCTGATTGCCTATTCGGAGCAAAACGGATATCTCGTAGGCTCCCGAGGCTCGGTCGGTTCGTCATTTGTTGCCACGATGTCGGGCATATCGGAAGTCAATCCCCTTGCGCCGCACTATGTCTGTCCCAAGTGCAAGTGGAGCCGGTTTTTTGAAAAGAGTCTGGAATACGGCTCCGGCTTTGACCTGCCGCCGATGAAATGCCCCGAATGCGGCACGGAACTCAACCGCGACGGTCACGAGATTCCCTTTGAAACCTTTCTCGGCTTCAACGGCGACAAGCAGCCTGATATCGACCTCAACTTCTCGGGCGAGGTGCAGTCCAAGGTTCACAAGTACACCGAAGAACTGTTCGGCAAGGACAACGTCTTCAAGGCGGGAACCATTTCCACCGTCGCCGAAAAGACAGCCTACGGCTATGTCAAGGGCTATGAGGAAAAAATGGGACTTCACCTGCCGTCAGCGGAAATTGAGCGGCTTAAAAGGGGCTGTATGGGGGGAAAGTCCACCACAGGCCAGCATCCGGGCGGCATGGTTGTCGTTCAGAGGGACATGGAGGTGGAAGACTCCTGTCCGGTGCAGCACCCTGCCGACAAGAAGGATTCCGACACCATTACCACCCACTTCGACTTCCACTCCATACACGACACCATTCTGAAGCTTGACGAGCTCGGACACGATGTGCCGACCATTTACAAATATCTGGAGGAGTACACCGGCGTTCCGATTTCGGGCATCACCATGAGCGATCCGCAGGTAATGAGCCTTTTCACATCGACCGAGGCACTGGGAATCACGCCGGAGCAGTGTTTCAGCCAGACGGGCACCTTCTCGCTGCCGGAGGTCGGCACCAACTTCGTGCGTCAGATGCTCATTGACACCCGACCAAAGACCTTCTCCGACCTGTTGCAGATTGCGGGACTTTCTCACGGCACCGACGTTTATCTGGGGAATGCGCAGGAGCTGATCGCCAACGGCACCTGCACGATTTCGGAAGTGATCGGAACACGAGACAGCATTATGACCTATCTGATTGCCAAAGGCGTTCCGAACCAGATGTCCTTTAAGATCATGGAGATTGTCCGTAAGGGCAATGCCAAAAAGCTGCTGACCGAAGAACATGTGCAGACAATGAAGGATAACGGAGTGCCGCAGTGGTATATTGATTCCTGCTTCAAGATCAAATACATGTTCCCGAAGGCGCACGCGGCGGCGTATATGATCGCGACGCTGCGTCTGGGCTGGTACAAGGTGCATACCCCGGAGGAATACTACGCGGCGTATTTCACGGTACGCGCGGACGAATTCGACGCGGAGCTTGCGACGTCTGACATGCGCAACATCAAGGCGGTCATCAAGGAGCTCGACGAGAAGGGCAGAGGGGCGACGGTCAAGGAGCAGAACAAGCTGGCAACGCTCCAGATTCTCAACGAAGCGAGGGAACGTGGGGTTGTCTTTCTGCCTGTTGATTTGTACAAGAGCGACTCGCGCAAATTCCTGATGGAAGGCAAGCAGGTGCGGCTGCCGTTCACCACATTGAAGGGGCTTGGTGAAGCGGCGGCGATCAGTTTGGTGGAGTCGCGTGAAGGCGGATACCAGTTCATGTCGAAGAGCGATGTACAGATGCGTTCGGGTGTATCGAAGGGCGTGATGGAGATACTGGAAGACGCGGGAGTACTGAAAGGCATGGCGGAGAGCAATCAGGTAAGTCTGTTTGATTTTTGAGTCTTTTCAATAGTAGAAAAATATTAGGCGATTGTAAAAGTAAGTGGTGAGTGAGAAGTGGAAAGTGGGAAGAAAAAAAGCACAGCGCAGCGCCTGACTAGCGAGCTTGCGAGCGTGGGGAGTCTTAGCTTTCGCTAGCGAAAGCTGGGGGAACTTGTTCCTCCTGGCAGGTCTTTTTCCCAAAGCAGCGCCCTTGCGGGGAGTGGGGCAGCGTCCCACGAGGGAGGCTTTCAGCCGACCGAGCGAAACGCGGTTGAACATACAACGGGCTTTGGCGCCTGCCGACAGGGTTTCAATGAAAACGATACCGCCCCCGACCGGAGAAAAAACGTACGATAAAAAAGTTACCAAATCCCCGTATTTACTTTGTCTTTAAATTTTCACAATCGCCTAAAAAAGCAATATTAGGAGATAAAAATCACCCATAATTTGTATCTATTGCCAAAAATGAAAATCCGCCGATTCAATTATTGACTTTCTCATAATAGCGTGTTATCATATTACCACGCTAAAGTACGCTTGATTCAAAAAGCCATTCAAAAAAAAAAATACCGGAACCGGAGTTGAGATATTTGAGAAAAAACTACAAAATCACCCCCGAGGGAACAGGCGATCTGCTGTTTTCGGAATGTGTAGAGCGCCGCGCGGTTGAATCCAAAATATGCAAGATGTTCGCGCGGGGAGGATACAACGAGGTGCGCACACCGTTTCTGGAATTCTACGATGTGTTCAACCTCGGCGACGCATCCATTCCGATGGACAGCATGTACAAGCTCAGTGACAACAAGGGCAGACTGATGGTGCTTCGCCCCGACAATACCCTTCCGATTGCCCGCATGACGGCAACCAAGCTGAGCAACGCGCAGCTTCCCATAAGGGTTTACTATTCGCAGACCAGCTTTTCCATCAGCCGCAGCCTGCGGGGTGAGAGCGACCAGACCGCACAGGTAGGCATCGAACTGATCGGAGCGGGCGGCAGGAAGGCAGACCTTGAAGTCATCGTCATGGCGATCAACGCACTCAGATCAAATCTGGACGATTTTCGCTTTGAAATAGGCCATTCCGGCATATTCAAGGCGCTTGCGGAGAATCTGAATGTGGATGAAGAAACCAAGGAAGAGCTTCGCGACTACATCGAGTCCAAGAATTACGGCGCACTTTCGGAAGCGCTGGAACTGCTTCCCGACAGCAGCTCGGTGCGTGCGCTTCGACAGCTGCCGAGAATGTTCGGCGGTGCGCAAGTACTTCAGCAGGCATATGAATTGTTTGAAGGCTGCGGAGTGACAGAATATCTCGACTATCTGGGCGATATATACGACAGGCTGTCGCAGCTCGGACTCGGCGACAAGCTGATATTCGACTTTGGCATCGTCCACCGCAAGGATTACTACACAGGCATCGTATTCACAGCCTATGCGCATGGCTCGGGCAACAAGGTCCTTTTGGGCGGACGGTACGACAATCTGCTGGAAAAATTTGGATTTCCCACGCCGGCCTGCGGATTCGGAGTGGATATCGACGCGCTGACCAAGGCGTGCAGCCACACGCGCAATGTGACCGCCAAGATACCTCAGATACTCGTCCATCCGGAGGAGGGATTTGAGATCAAGGCGCTCCAGTACGCCGCCAAGCTGGCGGGGGAAAAACATATTTACGAATTCTCCGTCTGCGATACCGTCGATGAAGCAAAGGATTACGCAAAGGCAAAGGGAATATCGCGTGTCGACTTTGTCGGAGACGACATTGAGATCATCGAAATATGAAAGGGGGCTGATTTATATGAAACCTTTGAGAATTGCACTGACGAAGGGCAGACTGGAAAGAGACACGGTCGCTTTGTTTGAAAACATAGGCTACGATTGTTCCGCCGTCAGAGAAAAGGGCAGAAAGCTCATTCTTCCGGTAGGGGACAGCATAGAGGTTGTTCTCGCCAAAGC
>ONYN01000131.1 GCA_900322085.1 uncultured Eubacteriales bacterium
GAGGAAGTTCTCAAGCAGGCAGCGGACGAGATGCTTGACTATCAGGGCAGCGGTCAGTCCGTCATGGAAATGAGCCATCGCTCCAAGGTATATGACAAGATCATCAAAGACGCCGAGGCGGATCTCCGCGAGATCATGAACATTCCTGACAATTACAAGGTTCTCTTCCTTCAGGGCGGTGCTTCCACCCAGTTTGCTATGATCCCCATGAATCTTATGACAGGCAGCGGCAAGGCTGACTTCGTCATTACCGGCCAGTGGGCAAAGAAGGCATACGAGGAAGCCGCGAGATACGGCGACGCAAAGGCGGTCGCTTCCTCCAAAGACAAGACATTTTCCTATATTCCCAAGGTCACCAAGGACGATTTCAGACCCGACGCCGATTATGTACACATCTGTCTCAACAACACCATCTACGGTACCAAATGGAATACCCTTCCCGATACAGGCGATGTGCCGCTGGTGGCTGACATTTCCTCCAACATTCTTTCGGAGCCGATTGACGTGAGCAAGTTTGGTCTGCTCTTTGCCGGCGCTCAGAAGAACGTCGCCTGCGCGGGCGTTACCATCGTGATTATCCGTGAAGACCTCATCGGCAAGGCGATGGACATCACTCCCACCATGCTAAACTACAAGATTCACGCCGATTCTGATTCCCTCTACAACACACCTCCCTGCTACGCCATCTACATAGCCGGCCTTACCTTCAAGTGGATCAAGAAGATGGGCGGCCTGGAGGCTATGAAGGAACTCAACGAGAAGAAAGCAAAGCTGCTCTACGATTTTCTCGACAGCTCCAAGCTCTTCAAGGGCACCGTCGTTCCCGAGGACCGTTCTCTGATGAATGTTCCTTTCGTCACCGGCGACGAGGAGCTTGACGCTAAGTTCGTCAAGGAATCCACCGCGGCAGGTTTTGTCAACCTCAAGGGTCACCGCTCTGTCGGCGGCATGAGAGCTTCCATCTACAACGCCATGCCTTACGAGGGCGTGGAAGCGCTGGTCGAATTCATGAAGAAGTTCGAGGCTGAAAATTCTAAATAATTCCCCGGAAATTTATTTTACCAATCATTCATTGGGTGTTCATGGGTGAATATAATTGCTTATTTGGAGTGAAACAAAATGGCTAATATTCTTACATTAAATAAAATTGCAAAGATCGGTCTCGACCGTTTCGGCGCGAACTACAACTGCGCTGAGGACGTCGAGAATCCTGACGCTGTGCTTGTCCGTTCGGCTGCCATGCACGACATGGAGCTTCCCGAGAGCCTTCTCGCCATCGCAAGAGCCGGCGCCGGCGTCAACAACATTCCGCTCGATAAGTGCGCCGAGAAGGGCATTGTGGTCTTCAATACCCCCGGCGCCAACGCAAACGCCGTTGCGGAGCTGGTTCTGGGCGCAATGATCTTCTCCTCCAGAAACGTGCTCGCCGCTACCGCATGGGCAAAGACCCTCAAGGGCAACGGCGATCAGGTGGGCAAGATGGTCGAAAAAGGCAAGAGCCAGTTTGTCGGTCCTGAAATCAAGGGCAAGACGCTCGGTGTGATCGGCCTTGGCGCCATCGGCGGCCTGGTAGCCAACGACGCTGCCGCTCTCGGCATGAACGTCATCGGCTACGATCCCTTCCTCTCGGTTGACGTGGCGCTCAGACTTTCCCGCAAGGTCAAGCTGGTCAAGGACCTCAAGGCGATCTTTGAGCAGAGCGACATCATCACCATTCACGTTCCGCTCATTCCCGAGACAAAGAACATGGTCAACGCCGAATCCATCGCTATCATGAAGGACGGCGTGAGAATCATGAACTTCGCCCGCGGCGGTCTGGTAAACAACGCCGACATCAAGGCAGCTCTCGCCAGCGGCAAGGTTGCCGGCTATGTCATCGACTTCCCGGATGACGAGGTTCTTGACGTAGAGGGAATCGTCGCCATTCCTCACCTCGGCGCTTCCACTCCCGAATCCGAGGACAACTGCGCGATGATGGCGGTTGACGAGGTCAAGAATTATCTCGAAAACGGTTCCATCGTTCACTCGGTCAACTATCCCGATATCGACGCCGGTCCCGTCGCCGCCAAGCGTGTCTGCGTCCTGCACAAGAATGTTCCCAACGTGCTCACCAAGCTCTCCGCCATCGTTTCCAACGAGGGTCTGAACATCGAGAACATGCTCAGCAAGTCCAAGGGCGACTATGCCTACAGCATTCTCGACTTCGCGGGCGACATCAGCGATTCCGCTAAGGCTGCATTTGCCGAGGTCGACGGCGTCATCCGCGTGAGATTTATCGGCTGAGTTTTTCAGATTTTTTAACAAATATAATTCACCGTCAGAAACATGCGTTTCACTTACGTGTTTCTGACGGTTGTTTTTTTGATTGAATTATTGAATTGATTCAGTTCTGCTGCGCCTGAAAAGAATCATCAGCGCAACCCACAGCCCGGCAAAATACAACGCGCACACACCAATCGTCTTTCCTGTAACATCGCCGCCCTCCAGGAGCATGCTGATCTGCCCACTGTAGGTGTATTCGGCTGCTTTGGCAATGCCGTCGTTGAATCGGGCGAGCATCGGCAGCAGCGCAAGCACCAGTCCGACCGGCACGGCCATTCCGTTGGCAGCCGCTACATTCTTTGAACATATTCCGATACACAGTCCCACCAGCGTTGAAAGCACATCTCCGCACAGCATTGTCACACAAAACTGAATGGCATATTTTGTGTCGAAGCTGTCCATCACAAGGAAAAGACTGCCTGTCAGCATGGCTGCCAGAATCACAAACAGCGACAGGCTTAACAGATAATTCACCATGCTGACGCCTGCCATTCTCAATGAGCGAAGCGTTCCCTTTTCCTTTTCCTCCGAGAGGATATTGGCGGCAATTGAAATCGGCGCAAACGTGCAGTGCATCGCCCCAAACATTGTCACAAAGAAACGGCTCATGCCTTCTTCGCTGCCCATGGCGGTGACCATTATACACGCGACGGCCGGATAAATCAATAATATCATCATCGACGGCAGATTGCGCATGGAATCCTTACATTGCTTGATGAATAACGCGGTGAATGTTCTCATTTGTCCAGCTCCTTTCCGGTGAGTCTGAGAAACACCGTACCCAAGTCGGGTTCGGATGAATGAATCGACTTAAGCCTTCCGCCGCGAATCAGCCCCGCAACCTCGTCGGCGTTTTCTGGCATATTGGTCAGTGTGATTCTTTCCTCTTCCGTAGTGACAATGCTCAGTTCCGAAGTGCTGCAATGTCTGCGGCAAAGTTCCCCCGGCTCCCCGCACTCGACAATCGTTCCGTCACTCAGCAGAGCGATCCTGTCACACATGCGGTAGGCTTCGTCCATATTGTGTGTGGTGAGAAAAATGGTGGTTCCGTTTCTGCGCAAGTCGCTCATCAGCGCATGAATCACCGAAGCGGTCGCCGGGTCAAGTCCGCTGGTCGGCTCATCAAGGAACAGCAGTTCGGGACGGTGCAATATCGCCCTCGCTATGCAAAGCCGCTGCTTCATACCCTTGGAAAGCGCCTTGACCTTTTTGTGCTCACAGCCGTCGAGACCCACCAGCGCAAGAGCCTCACTGATTCCGGACGAAGAGACGCGGTGAATGCTCGCATACAGCCTGAGATTGTCCGCGCATGACAGCCGCTCGTACAGCCCGCAGTTGTCCAGAACCGCACCGGTTCTGCGGTACACTTCCCTGCCGATTTTTCCGCAGTTCACGCCGAATATTTCTGCTTTTCCCCCGCAGGAAAGCTGTCCTGTGAGGATGTTGATGATCGTCGTCTTGCCTGCGCCCGAAGGCCCCAGTAATCCGAATATCTCACCCTTATTGATTTCCAGCGATACGCCTTTGAGCACCTGCTTCTCCCCGAAGCTGCGCGTAACGTCTTTCAGCAAAATGACATTGTTCTCATCCATATTACTTTCCCCCGTCATTCCTGTAGGTGTTGAGAGTCTGCTGGTACTTTTTGCTTTCCGCTCTCGTTCGGAGAGCCATCACAGTAAAACTCACCGCTGTTCCCAAGGCAAAGCTCAGAACAAAACCGATCCACGCCTGCCACATTTTTGCGGGAAACCATCCGAACACTACCGAGCAAATGCCCGCCGCAAAAAACACGCTGATCAGCATCAGGGTGATCCGGTTGACCATCAGCATATTTTTGAAGAATCGTTCGGAGAACCACACGTACCTTGCAAACGATATGAGAAACGAGAGTGCCAAAAGCTCCCCCAGTGCAGTGAAGGATATTCCCTCCCCGCACAGCGCAAATAACTGGGACAACCGCCTCAGCTCTTCCGAACTCCCTCTCAATGCCAGATTGAACACACACACAAATGCCAGCGACAGCGTAAATACTTCGGCTGTAGATGAAATAATCCGCTTGTTTTCCATACCAATATTCCTCCTTGTCACATTCCGATTTTCTTTCTGAAATCAGCTGCATACTGCCTTGAAACCCAAAGTTTGTCGCCGGTATCCATGGTGAGCAGCAGCCGTCCGTCAATGTCCGCCCGGATGGAGCGGATGTGCATAATGCCAACAATACATGATTTATTCGCGCGGAAGAAATCAGAGACAGGCAATTGCCTCTCCAGTTCGTAAAGCCGGAGCTGTGTCTCATATACGTCGTCTGAAGTGTAGATGAAGATGTGCTTGTCCGCCGTGTCGATATAAATGATGTCATTGTACCTCAAGATAAAGATTTGACTGTCCTTAACCCCGGTCAATTTGTTCTCGCTGAACTCCGCAGCGGCAAGCAGCCGTCTGACCTCATCGCTGAGTTCACGACAAACCACGGTTATTTCCGCCTCTTTCACATTCTCGTCGTAAACAATGTGTATCTTCAAGCCATCGCCTCCCTTGCATGAAAAATATATCACACCGGTAAGAGTAAATCAAGCGTATCCCGCCAAGATGACAATATCCGCGACTGAAATGCGGAATTATCAGATCGAATCAGGGTCAGACAAAAAACGCGACACCGCATGTCGCCCACGCAGTGTCGCATTTATTTTCATCAATTCAAGTTCCAGTCCGATGTATCACATTGCCCGAACTCGTTCTCACCGTCACAGTAAACGCTTCCGTCACTATACAGCACGGCAAAATGAGTGCCTCCCAGCGACATGGAAGCCGCCGGCTTATCCGGCAACTCGTAAAGGCTGCGCTTCCTGCGGTGGTAAACCGCAGGTGTAAAATCCGGCTTGATAACACCTACTGTTTCTCCTCCGGCAAATACCGCGACTGCCTTTGTCCAGTCACACGGCGTATCCGATGTATAAACGATCTTTCCGCCGTAATCCAATCCGATTGCGTACGCCACAGAAGCGTCAGCATCCAGCAATTGCCCTTCCATACGGCAGGAATGATGCGTTGCATATAATTCCCCGTTCATGGCAATGCCGCAAAGCGCATAGGCGCCGCTGCATATTCTCTCTATACCGCTCCAGCCCTGTGTCTGTGTCAGCTTATTGTATCCGCAGGTCTTGACTGTACCGTCCTTCAACAGCGCAATCGTATTGTAATCGGTCGCCTTTATCTGAATCACATCTTTCCAGCTTCCCACATTACACTGACCGTATTTGTTGTCACCGCAAGCTACCACCGTTCCGTCGCTAAGCAACGCCGCCGTATGGTATCCTCCGGCCGCGATCTGAACCACATTGCTCCATGCGCCTGTGTCACACTGTCCGCGATCGTTGCTGCCGCAGGAAAGCACGCTGCCGTCTTTTTTCAGACCGACAGTATGGTAAAAGCCGGTCGCAATGGCACCGTCTCTCAGCTGCTTTCGGTTTTCTGTCAGCGCAATGTAATCCGACAGTATCTCCGGGGCAATCGCGTTTCCTCCGCCAACGGTCTCTTCGACATTATCGGAACCGGTATTCTCAAATACGGTTTTCTCCGCAATGGCCTGAGAATCACGGTAATCCCTGATGTTCCACAGTATCTTTGCGCCGATCAGCCACTCGCCTTTGTCTATCATTGACAGGGCATTGTTATATTGACACTCCTGATACAGTTCCTTGCTGCCTTTGAAAAACATGATTTCAACCAGAAGATCGCTTGCGGCAAGGTAATCTCCCTTCTTCATCAGTGCTTCGGCCTTCTTTTGGACACACTCATAGCTTCTGTCTGTGCTGTCAGAGTAATCTCCCAGGCCAACAAACAATTCCTGCGCGTGGTCGTACTTTCCCGCGGAAAGCATGGCGTCGGCAATATGGTAAACGCCGTCGCAATAGTTTTCTTTGTCCGTTTCGGCGTCAATTTCATTGACGAATTCCTGCGCAACATCGTAAAGTCCCACTGCCGCCGCAAGACCGGCAAACTTGGCATTGAAAAATGCCTGATTTCTCATCATGATTCCGCCGGCAACAATCAGTACGCCAGCCGCTATCAGCGATATCCTTATCGGTGCTGTCGGGAACAATCCGATTGCTTCTTTTTTATTTTCCATTGCTCTCCCCCCGAAATTCCCATATCAATCCGCTCAATACAAATTGACCGCAACAGTATGCTGGAGTGTCCATGTATTGACACCGCTCGACTCCGAAGAAATGTAATAAAAATCGGTGATATGATTTCTGGCTATCATGTCCGCGACCGTTGTGCCGAGTTTGGTTCTGTCAAAGTAATCCGACTTCAGACGGGTAGCATGAACCTCGTCATAGTACGGCAGCAAAAACGGCGCAAACGCCAGCGAAAAGCAGTCCCCTACCACCAAAGCATTGCGTCCGGTGTGAAATCCGGATTCAACAGTTCTCCAAGGCAGATGATGCCCGTCAAAATAGGACAGTGTATTGGCAATATGATAATTCATAAAAGGAACTTTCGTCCTGTGATTCACATTGGTTACCTCCCAGTTCGCTGAGGGAGCCAACGGGTACAGCAGATGAAATTCGTCGTATCCGCTGATTCTGCCGCTGTAGGCAGCGCGGCATACATCGTAATCATATTCGTCAAAAGGCGTCGGAGTAAGTCCCTGTGACTCGATAATGCTGCTGAAAACATAATATGCGCCCACATCGTTCCACTGGTGATTGGTGTGCAGGAACACATCTTCCCCGTTGAGCATGTGAGGCTGGAGTATCTCATATGAATCAACACAAACCACCTTATCCGAGGTGAGCTGATTCATTTTTTCCGGCAGGGTGGATTCCCAGCCCTTATAAACGTCAAGGTGCTGGCCTAATATGTTGGCCGTGCTGGGAAATGACATGGTTGTGAAATACACCTTGCCGTCGTCCGGAAGCAGCTCCGCACATTTTTCAAGAGAGGCGGCGGCATTTTTCATTGATTGCCGGGTATATACTGTCTTGACCCATTCTCCGCCGTCGTGTTTGATGAATTTCAGGCAGGCGTCGCCCTCCTCCATCTCCTCGCTGACGTCGGCATCAACGGCTGTACCTGTCTGTTCATCGTCAGTCGGATTCTCCTCATCTGAGTCCGAACCGTTCTCCTTAAAGAAATTCTCCACATCTTTTTCAGTTGTATCCAGATAATACATGTCGTACGATGTGTTCATCGAAAAGCGTTCCAATATCCAGTCGGACGCCTTGATCAGAAGATTGCGACATGGCATGCTGTCGGACAAAAATGTCTCAAACTGAGATGTGTACTCTCCGCTTGTCAAACCGGCAAACGAAAATGACGGTCTGTTCTGAAGCACTCTGTTTTCCTGGAAGGAAACGCGTTCCTTGTCAGGTGAGAAGCATAATACCACCAGCCCGATCACTGCCGGAATCACAAACCACCACATGGTAAGCATAAATATGCCTTTGTTTTTTTTCATTTTCCCCCTACCTTTCGACGAATTAAAATCTGAAATAAATGAAGGGATTAAAACTCTGACCAACCAAAAAGACCAGAGAGATCAATAAGAGTCCCGTGGCGAGCACATAGGAAGCGGCTTGGGTGAATCCGTTCTGAGGCAGTCTGTTTTTGACTGCCGGCAAAATCGGCAGACATGCAACCGCCGCTACCAAAGGAATGAAGGAATACTTCCTGATCACCGCCAATGTCAGCGGATTGATAAACGGAAGCACCGTCATTCCGCCTTCGGAAACGCCGATTCCGATCATCGCCATCAACTGTCGCGCTGCCATTGTCAGATCGGTGTGATAAAAAATCACCCATCCGAACACCGTGAGCAGGAACACCACAGGCAGCCTGACGGCATACGGAATGTTTTCCATGCGTTTGCGACCTATCACAAATCGCTCAAACAACATCAGCAGACCGTAATACATTCCCCACAAAATGAAATTCCAGCTTGCTCCATGCCACATTCCGGTCAGGGACCATACGATCATCATATTCAACGCGGTGCGCCGAGCCGATTTCCGGCTTCCTCCAAGGGGAATATAGACATAATCCCTGAAAAAGCTGCCCAGTGAAATGTGCCACCTGCGCCAGAATTCAGAAATACTGCCCGAAATGTAAGGATAGTTGAAATTCTCCTTATAATCAAATCCCAGAATCCGTCCCAGACCGATTGCCATGTCGGAATAGGCCGAGAAATCAAAATAGATCTGCATGGTGTACATCAAGGCGGAATACCACGCTCCCGTTACCGACATCTGCAAGGATGCGTCTGCGGGGTCAAGAAGAGATACCGCCGCGCCGCACAGATTGGCAAGCACCACTTTTTTGGCAAGTCCTACTACAAATCTTCTGGCGCCTTCCGAAAAACGAACCGGATGGAAGGGACGTTCCAGAAGCATTCCTTCCACATCAGAATACTGAACGATAGGTCCCGCTATCAACTGAGGGAAGCAACTGACATACAGCAGCAGCCATGCCGGATTTTTCTGCACCCTTGCCTTTTTCCGATAGACGTCCACTGTATAGGTCAGCACCTGAAACGTGTAGAACGATATCCCTATCGGCAGCTTTTTTTCTGCCATGTGAAAGGGCAGTGAAAAAATCCCTGCGGCAGAATTCACCAGAAATGCCGCATACTTAAACCATACCAGAAAGACGGTGGAGGCAACCACTCCGACAATCAGCCACAGCCTTCTTAAATGAGGTTTCGAGCGGCTTTGGTCGATCCTCAGAGCGCATACATAATTGACTCCGACCGAAAGCAGCATCAGCAGAATATACACCGGTTCGCCCCAAGCGTAAAACAGCAGCGACGCTGCCAACAGAACACCGTTTTTCCATTTAATATTGCTTCGCAACGAGTACAAAAGCAGCGTTATCGGAAGAAACAGCAATAAAAAGGTCATACTGGAAAAAACCATATCTCATCATTCACTTGCCTTTCAACAAAAAGCGTAAAAATAATCGAAATAAATTATATCATACAGCCAAAAAAAAGTCAATACAGCGTTTGTGAGAGGTCAGGGAAATCAATTTTGACATCTGTTATATTCGTCCCTCTGCAACGTAAATCGGGGGGCAGGATGGATTTGATTGGATACGTGATCTGTTGCGCCCGGGTATATCGTTATCGTGGCGCATGGCAGCGATGGGTTCTGCCCCTGTTTTCCGCTTTGCAAGCGAAAAACTACCCCGCCAAGGCTCCGCCCTGGACGGGCCAGGGAGGTCTAGCTGTCGACAAGCGACAGCGTGACCCCCTGGACTCCCACGC
>ONYN01000013.1 GCA_900322085.1 uncultured Eubacteriales bacterium
CGAGAAAGCCGAGAAGTGCGCAGAAGAGAAGTACAACCATCTCGTCACCCTCGAGAAGGTCTACGGCGAGGAATAATTTTTTTCCTGATTGTTCCTTGTCCATCTTATTTTGATCAATCATATAAAATCCAGCTCACAGAGCCGCTTTTGGAAAAAGCCGCCGTGCCAAGAACGTGCGGAAGGGCATTCCAAAGCCGCTGTGAGCGGCGGATCGTGACAAAATAAAAATCAACCGCCGTATGGTCAGCGAAGCAAGCTGATCATACGGCGGTTTTGTATTTGGCATGTTTGGCATTCAGATGAAGATTTGCGCGGCAATCAGCCTGCAATCAATTCGGCAAGCTCATTGATTTCCTCCTCGGTGAGATTGGTGTATTCCATTATCTCCTCAACAGTCAGGTTTCCGCGCTTTATCATGCGGATAGCGTTTTTGGTGGCCTTCTCTCTGGCCAGAGCCTTGGCTCTTTCCTCTGCTCTGCCCTCCGCAAGCCCCTTTGCAAGCCCTTCCGCCTTGCCTTCCGCTCTGCCTTCCGCCTTGCCTTCCGCCTTGCCCTGTGCAAGCCCTTCCGCTTTGCCTTTTGCCAGTCCGACGGCTTGACCTTCCACAAAGCCCTCTGCCTTGATTTCCTCCCAGATTTCACACATTTGCTTTACCCCCTTGTCATCGTCCTTAAAATAGCTGGTTCTTTGTCTGAGCGCAGGATAGTGCATATTGCCCGGTACGGTGCAGTTGAAGTCCTGCATAAGCTTGCCAAGCGCCGAGTCGTCCCTGCATGCGGCGTTCACATATATGATATGCGAGCCGTCGCCGAAGGGCTGACCCGATTCGGCAATCGTTCTGTCGATATGATAAATCAGCCTGCCGTCGCCTATTACGTCGTTTTCCGTAATGAATATCACATAACACTCCGGCAGTGATTCATACGCATCGGCAGCATTAAGAATATTTGCGCCAATCAGGCTGCTGATGTATCTGGCACGCTTTGGCGACGCTCCTTTATCTGCCCTTTGAATTTCGATGTCGTAGTGCTTTCCGCTGCTGTCGGTGGCGAAGACGTCGAGTATCACCGAGTGGCCGCGAAGATTTTTGATGGAATACTGCGTGCGTGACTCGATGACGGTCAGATCGTCCTTATCCAGTATGATGCGCAGAATGAACTGAGCCCCCTCCTTGTCGTCCTGGAAGCACACTCTGAAAAAATCGTCGTCCAGCAGCTTGAGCCGCTTAATTTTGTCGATGTATTTAGCGCGCAATGCGTCGCTGACGCTGTTGGAATCTGCCAATCGTATCACCGTCCCGCTGTCTGTCAATACCATTCTATCATTTTTTGCGGGAAATATCAATGCCTTGAAAAAAATTCAAAATCTTAACATAAATTCTGACACGAAAAAAATCCCTTGTAATTTCCGTGAGTATGTGATACAATAAGCAGGTATAAATTTTTATCAAAAAAAATCAAGGAGAACGATTCAAAATGAAATTATCCAAAAGAATCATCGCGCTCACGGCGGCGGCACTGGCTGTATGCATGATGCTCGCGTCCTGTTCCTCTCAGCGGGAGGAGACCGGCGTTGCCTATGAAAAGAACATGAAGATATCCACAGCCGCGGATCTCGAGGGCAAGGCAGTGGCGGTGCAGCTTCGTTCGGGGGCGGACGAGTATGTTGTGACCAATCATCTGACCGCGTATCCCAAGCGCTATTCCGATCTGAGTAAAGCCGTGCAGGATCTTGTCGACAAGAAGGTGGCGGCCGTTGTGACCGACGCCAATTACGCCGTGCAGCTCACCGACGGGGTGGAGGGCGTAAAGATCGTCAAAAAGAGCATCGGCAGTGTGGACTACCGATTCCTTTTCAACCAATCCGACGCAAAGCTCGCCGAAAAATGCAACGCGCAGATAGCGGCGCTCAAGGAATCCGAGGATTACCAGTCCATGATTACCGCCCAGGCAGTCAAAGGCACGGATTATGCCGTGCAAAAGGATCCCGAAAGGGAGCTGAAAAAGACCTTTACATTTGTCACCGAGCCACGGTTCAAGCCCTTCACCTACGAAGCGGACGGCGCGGTAAAGGGACTTTTTGAGGCGATTGCCGACGGCGTGGCATACGGCTGCGGCGGAGTGCTTGAAGTCAAGACCGTGGAGCCTGTGTCGGATATTGACAATGCCGCCGACACGGTAAAGGGCAACCCGAATTTCTTCAGCGTGGTCACGTATGAAGCCGCTGAGGACGACGAGGAATTCGTCACAACCGATCCGTTCTACACCTCCGAGCTGGTAATGATTATCCGCGCCGAGGAAAAGAAGTAATAAGGTAATAAAGTAATACAGTAATACAGTAATACAGTAATACAGTAATACAGTAATTCAGTATGGAAGATGTGCGCCGCCGATGAAGTCGGTTATTGTGCTTATGTCACATTATAAACGATTTATCGGCGGTGTTTTTGCGCTAATTGACAGAAAATTTTTTATTTGAAAAAAAAACTTGACAAAGCGTTCTTCAAAGTGTATAATGTAACACGCTGTTAAATACCAGTATACAAGACACGCGGGTGTAGTTCAATGGTAGAACCCCAGCCTTCCAAGCTGGTCGCGTGGGTTCGATTCCCATCACCCGCTCCACGAAGCCCTTCCGGGGGCTTCTTTACAATTGCCACATGTGCGCCAGTAGCTCAGTTGGATAGAGCAACTGCCTTCTAAGCAGTAGGTCGGGGGTTCGAGCCCCTCCTGGCGCG
>ONYN01000289.1 GCA_900322085.1 uncultured Eubacteriales bacterium
CACGCATATCCGAATGTCGCGTAAAACATGGGGTGTTGTCGGTCCATTGCGAAGTTGACGATAAAAATAAAGCTGAACACCGCAAAGCATGCCTGTCCGATAAAGCTGCAAATGAGAAATACCGTTTGTTCCGCGCGTGAGAAGTAGGGGAGAAAGAGCATGATCGCGGTGAAGGCCATAAAGCAAATCCCATAAACATAAAGGGGCGTGATATTGTGAAATTTTGCAAACAACGCGATCATAACTGCCGCTGCGACAAAAGAAACATATGTGTACAGTCCGTAATATTGGAAGATCGGCACATACATTTCAGCTCCCAGCGAGCTGATCCTGCCAAGACAGAGGTAATAAATGAACGATATCACAAACAAAAGCCAGTAGGCGCCCGGAATGTTTCGCAGCAGAACCTTGTGCGACGCTTCGGAGTAGCTGATGATCGGCATCTGTTCCTTAGAGAATCCTGACGAACGCACAGTCAACAGGGCAAGCGCCCCGGAGAGCACCGCCAGCACATAAATGCCTCGGGTCATATCCATATAGCTGTAAATCACATGGTCGGCATATCTCACCAGACCGCCTATCGCCGTTCCGACTGCCACAGCAAACAGTCGGTGGCTGACCCTGATTCCAAGCAGTCTGGAAAATACGGCCAATACGCCGAAAGAAGCGCAGATTCCTGTGATAACGGCATAGATGCTGAATGAATCGGCGTTGATAAAGGCAAGGGCGATGCCGCTTTCCGCCATCAGGACTGCCGGAACCACCCGGAAATACCTGTGTCCGAGCAGCCCCTCAAAGTCGAGGTGAAACATGAGAATCAGCATTACGACCAGCATGACCGACAGCGATGCGCCAAAAATAATGTTTGTCACATCGTAGAGCGACGAAGTGCCGTATATTTCGAGACTTTTTTCACAAATGAACGCGACCGTAAGATACCAGCCGATATACCCTCCGACGCATACCGCGCCTCCCATGGAGCTTTTTGTAATGCTTGACAAAAAATTCTTTATCACTTGAATCACCTGACGATCCTTCCGCGCTTGATTGCTGACAATATTGCATAATATATCAATATAATAATATCACGTTTCGACAGAATATTCAATAATTAACTCGAAATTTTTACCAAATTTAAAATTTATTAAAAGTAATACATAAACTACTTGCAATTCTTATCGTTTTGTGCGATAATATAATCAGAAAATACGGAGGCTATTCCGTAAAAAAGGAGCTGAGTTTGCGATATGTTTATCAAGCTGATTCTTGCTCTAATATCGTACAAAGGACTGAAAAAAATGGAAAACAAGTTCAACGAAAATGTTAATCCACAGGGTGCTGCCGACGGCAGCAAAAAATCCGGCATTGTATGGAAGATTGTGCTTATGATTATTCTCTCGGTTCTGGTGCTTTCTCCTATCGACGCGCTTCCCGACGTCATTCCGGTTGTAGGCTGGGTGGATGATGTTGCCTATGTCGCGGGTATTCTCGGCTCCGTAGTAAGCATGCTCAAGGGCAAAAGAGCACAGCAGATTCCCGGAGCAGCTTCGGGGCAGACATATATTCCTCCGATGTATAACGAAGTCAATACCAACAAAAAGTAAGATGCGTCGGTAGGCCCTTAATGCGGGAAATCAAAAAAACTCATGTAATTCATGCGGTATTCTCTGTATTGATGAATGCCGCATTTTTTTTGGGATAAGCTCATTCAAATGTTATGACGATTTTATGATGATAAAGAAGGAGCCAGAAACAAATGAACGATACATACAAGCTCTCCGGTACCGGAATGATTTTACGTGTTGCCGCCGGGGTATTGTCGGCGGCCATATTCCTGTTGCCGGCGGTATCATGCACAGCGAAGGGGGACGGTGCTGTTTCGCCGTCCGATCTTCCGTATTACTTTGAGGACCGCGATATGGAAAAATCACTTGACAGTTTTCTGGATACTTTTGTGAAGTGGTATCCGTTGTCTCAGGACGGAGAATGGAATTACGACTGTGAAAAAGTCTCCGAGGGCGATGTGAATATGATGACGTGCATCGTTTCTCCCGATGCTTGCGTGGACTGGAGGCTGTTTTCAGATATGCCCGAGGAGGACAGATTTATCGAAAAGCCCGATGATCCCAGAGGCTGGGCAGCCAGCGCGAACACCTACTATGTATTTGACGCGGAGACCGCCGATAGGATTGCCCGTGAGATCTTTTATGTAAGTGACAGCGATATTGACAGTCTGGTGAGCAAGGCGGAGGCAAGCAGGCGCTTTTACAGGCACGACGGCCAATACTACGTTGTTTACGAGGGTGGAACGGACTCGGAAGTACGAATGAAAAACAGGGTGGCAAGGCTTGTGGACGAGAAGTACCTGGTGAATTTTGAAGTGGAGCGGATCAGCCGGACATATGAGGGCGAAGTCAGCTACATATTGTATGACTGTACTGCGAAAATGGCATATAAAAGCATTGGAGGCAGGTATTATTGGTCACTTTACACATTTGAATCCCGGCAAAAGTGATGCGGGAAAAGACATTGTTATGCTCCTGACGCAGATGCTGTCATAGTGCAAGGATATTTTATTAATTATTTGTAAATATTGCTCAAAGTTTTTTGTATTTTAAAACTAATGTGTTATTATATAACGCAGTGCATTTTTTATCGGATTAATCGCAGGTATGAGGTGACAGCGAATTGAGCGCGGCAAATAAGATTCTGATCCGGGCGGCTGCCGAATCCAACGTAGGCAACGCAAGGGGCAACAACGAGGACAACGTGTACTTCAATGGAGATTACATAACCCCCCGCAACATCAACAGACCCTTTGCCATCAAGACCGGTGAATACACCGATGTCAATATTTTTGCCGTGTTTGACGGAATGGGGCGCAACAATACGGGGTCATTTGCCTCGCTCGTAGCGGCGACAAAGCTGGACGCGCTGGCTGACCGCATATCGTTTGACCCGGACGTCACCCCGGACGACGCGGTTCTGGAATACATGCAGGAGACAAATGAGCTGATCCGCGACCAGCGGCGTGAAACCGGAGGAGTGCGCACCGCTTCCACCATGGCGCTGCTGATTATCGAACACGGAAACGCTCACATATATAATGTAGGAGACAGCCGTGTGTATTTATACCGCGACAAGCAGCTTGTCAAGCTGACGCGCGATCACGTTGCTGTTGAGGGGCAAAAAAGCGTCGCCTTGACGGAAGATGGCATCCGCCACGGCAGAATCACCAAATTTCTCGGCATGAACAGTCGAGAGGGTAAAATGGAACCCTATCGCGCCAAGCCGTTCAGAGTCAAAAAGGGCGACAAATTCCTCGTGTGCAGCGACGGTGTGACAGATCAGCTCGACGAGGACGAAATTACCGTATGTCTGGCCAAGCGCAAGGATCCGTTCGGTCACACCAATGAGATTATGGCGCTTTCGATGAGCGACGACAGTGACGACAATGTTTCCGCCATAGTGGTGGAGGTGGTGGAACCCGGATTCCACGTTACGCAGAATATGATCATGGTGGCGGTTGGCTGTCTGATCATGCTGTTCGGAGTGGCGGTCGGATTTGTATTTGGCTGGCTGGTAGGCAGCACTTCGTCCGAATATGAGGGTCTTGACGATTTTGATGACGGTTACGCCAACAGGGAGATCGCAACCCCCATAAGTGATTCCGATATTTCATCGTCGACCACCGATGTGAATAATGTTTCGTCTGTGATTCCCACTACTATTCCCAACACCGACAAGGAAAGCTCGGAGGAAATTCAATATACAGTGTACGGTCTGACGCTCCGCCAGAACAACGATATCACCCTTCAGCGCGGCAAGAGTGTAACGCTTTCGGTAGAGATCAATCCCGATAATGTTCCGCAGGATTATGTGCAGTGGTCTTCCGACAACGAGAAGGTTGCCACCGTCGACGAAAAGGGCAAGGTGGTCGCCAAGGGCCGCGGACAGGCAACCATTACCGCAAGCGCGGGAAATATATCTGTTACGTGTCTGATACGTGTAAAGTAATGTTTAAAAAAATAAATTGATTATGATATTATGAGCGCTTATGCTCAATCATTCGCTGTGGAAACGGCGAAAGGAAGGATGGTCGTAAAGTTGGCTTTTTTCAAAAGATTCAAACATCAGAATACGAAAAAACGCTACGAAAATCCTGCTGTAAATCAAGCTATTGATGAGATAAACAAGAGTAAGGATATAGAAGCATCTGCCGCGAAAATGGCCGTGGAATCAAGAAAAACGCCCCATTCCCCCGGAGGACGCCCCGAGAAACAGAACGCCGGTTTTTCCCCCGTACTTTCATTTGATCCCAGCGGAGCGAATGTGGAAAATCTTGTGTACAAGCCTTCGCAGACCGAGCCGAAAAGCTCGCGTTCTGCCCAGTTCCAACAGGAAATGGAAAATCTGGCGGGCATATACGGTGTAGACAAGTCCGAAACCGGGAGCTTCACGGAAAGCCCCGCGCCGATCATTTCATCAATGGCGGCCGTCTCCGAGCCGGGGCAGTCCCTGCCAGCGCGCCGCAGAATGGGCAGCGGAGAGTCGCTTGCGTTTATGGACCTGAGCCAGCGCACCGATCTCCAGCCGGAGGAGATAGAGGAAGCAAGCGAGATATTCGGCATAAAGTACCCCGCCGGATTCCGCACGGATCTGGTCGATTATTCCGGCAGGGAGATTGATCTCAGCGATTTCAGTCTGGTCGAGAACCTCAGGTGGAAGCATATCGAAAATGCCGCCGACATAAGCGGGATTGTATTTCCTTCCACCATTGACACCGATTCGTTCAATTTTTATGACAGAAACATAAGCGGCTGCGATTTCAGCTCGGTTTACGGCCTGCGCTGGAGGCACATTCAGAATGCCCGTGATATTGCCGCGATCAAATATCCTGCTACATTTGATATAGACAACGCCGTATTTGCGGCACGGAATATTTCAGGCAGCGACTTCAGCCTGATAGGAAGCCTGCGTTGGGAGCATATCATGAGTGCGTCCGATATCAGGGGGATAAAATATCCCGCGACGTTCGACACATCTCAGGCAAAATTTTACGGCAGGGATATTTCGGGAAGTGACTTTTCGCTGTGCAAAGGGTTGAAATGGAGCGAAATAAGCCTTGCCTCCGATTTAAGCGGCATTATTTATCCCGATGAATTTGATTTCAGCGAGTGCGATTTTACCGGAATAGACATCTCCGGCAGTGACCTTTCCAAGGCTGAAAACCTGCGTTGGGATCAGCTCCGGAACGCGTACGATATTAC
Source organism: uncultured Eubacteriales bacterium (assembly GCA_900322085.1). Lineage (GTDB taxonomy): Bacteria > Bacillota > Clostridia > Oscillospirales > Acutalibacteraceae > RUG762. The sequence goes on from ONYN01000289.1 coordinate 5,271, forward strand.
CGACATCAAATATCCTTCCTGCTTTGACGCTGACAGCGCCGATTTTACGGACAAGGATATTTCGGGCAGCAATTTCAGCCGCGTGAGCAGCCTCCGGTTTGCCCACATTCAACCCGCCAGGGAAATCAGGAAGATCGTATATCCCCCTCAGTTTGACATAGACGAAGCCGATTTCACCGACCGGGACATCGACCGTTCGGACTTTTCGCTGCTGCCGGGATTCAACTGGGACAGCGTGCGTCTGGCTTCGAGCAGGGACAATGTGATATATCCGGCGGGATTTGTCGAGCCGGTACCCACCGATGAGGATATAGAGGGCGCTATGCTGATATATCTGCTCAGGCTCTACAGCCGCGTACAGCAGGATCAATTCAGCACTGATATCTTTTACAGCGATATTACCGCGCTCTATCCCGGCATTACCGATTCGGACGCCGCCGTATTAATTGAAAAATCCACCCGCAAGTGGGAGACGGAAAACGGTGCGCGGCTGATACGTCAGGATGCCCGTTACGCCCATACCGGCGACAAGCTGTTTATGACCAAGCTTGGCTTCAAGCTGCTTTATCCCGTGTGCGGAGGAGAAAAATCCGCCGAGATCCTGCGGGAATCGTTCGGCGAAATCATTCGCCGTCGCGAGCGGGAAAAATTTGAGCAGAGACTGTACGATTTGCAGTGCGGCAAATACCTCTCCGCCGCCGAACTGACCGAAATCGGATTTATGGCGGGCAAACTGCCGCAGAAGGCGGAGCTTCATGTGGCGGTGGATAAGCCGAAGAGAGTGCTTCCCGTTCCCACAGAGCTGGAAAGCGCGGAGGAAGGCGAACGCAGCCGTGTACGTACGGTTTCGGTCACCGAACTGCTTGGACAGTCCGCGCCGGAGGTTTCTCCGCTTCAGGAGATTGCCGACAGAGTGAAGGTACGGGTGGTTCAGTCGGAGGCGCCGATTCTCGCGCCGGTCAAGCCGATTGACCCGCGCGCGTTGGTTGCCGGGCAGGAGACGGAGAAGCAGCCCGCCAGACTGATCACTCCCGAGCCGATAGTGCTGTCCGAACCATCTGTGACTCCCGAAGCGATTGCCGCTGCGGAGCCTCTTGCCGATACGCAGACCGAGACAGCAGCGGAAGCACCGGCCATGGAGCAAAGCGAGGACTCCGTCGCCGAGCGTGAGGAAACGCCGGAGGAAATAGCCCAAACCGGGATCCA
>ONYN01000180.1 GCA_900322085.1 uncultured Eubacteriales bacterium
AAAGGGGAAAATAAAAATGGGCAAACAGTCAGAGCCGCTGACCGAAAGCTATTTTTACATTCTGATGTGTCTGTACGGCGGCGACAACCACGGCTACGGCATCATGCAAATGACCGAACAGCTTTCAAACGGTCGGGTGAAAATCGGCTCCGGCACTATGTACGGCGCGACAGGCAATATGCTCAAAAAAGGCTGGATTGTCGAGCGTCCCGACCTCGGCGGAGAGCGACGGCGAATGTACCGTCTGACACATGAGGGCAGGAGGATTTTTCTGGAGGAATACCGCCGTATTTCGGAGCTGGCCGAGAGCGCCAAAAATGTTATTGATCACATTGATCACATTGATCACATTGATCACGCGGAAAACGCGTAAATATAAGGGAGTTGTGAATGATGAAAAACACCAAGAAAACAAAGAGAACATTCAAAATCTTCGCCGCATGGGATTATGAATTTGAGGAGAAGGAATACGACCGCATGTCGGAAAAGGGCTGGCAGTTGGTAAACGGCAGCAGCTTCACCCAGAAATATGAGTTCGACGACAGCGTAATTTACCGTTATCAGATCGACTTCAACAACGGCATTAACGACATGGCACGCTATGAGGAAACATTCCGTGACGCGGGCTGGCAGAGGGTCAATTCCACCGCCAACGGCTGGCACATCTTCCGCAAGGCATACGACCCGAAGCTTCCTGAGGAGGAATATCAGATTTACACCGACAATCAGTCCCGCGTGGAAATGCTCAAGCGCTGGAGAAACGTGGCGTTTATCATGTTTGGAATCATGCTGATCAATGTCGGCAATGGGCTTCGCATTATGTCAACCAGCGACGCGGCCTATATAGGCTTTGGTCTTCTCGCGGTCACCGCAATGTTTTTTTTCATGCTGATTACCGGCGTTGTCAGCATCAATCGCATGAGCAACGGCGGCAGCAACAGCCGTCCTTTCCCGATGGCAATCTTCCTGCTGCTCCTGATTTTCACGCTCACGGCACTCATTGTCTGCTCGGCGGCTGTTCTGATCAATGAAGGCTCGTATTTAGCCCTTGGCTTTATGGTGGGAGTCATTGTCGCAGGCTTAACGATCGCCATCAGCGCAGCAGTGGCAAAAAAGAAATAATACACCATCGTGTATGCTATCCCTGTACAACAAAATCCCTCTGTCGGTCTTTCCGGCAGGGGGATTTTTTGAAAATTACAGCCCTACAATCACGCCGCAGGCTATTTTGGCGCCGGAATCTCCCGAGGGCTGTGTCTCGAAATCGTCGTATTTCTCATGAATGATGACGGTCTTGCCGATCACCTCGTCAATCGAGAAACGGCTGAGAAGCACGGCATTCCATGCGCTGCCGCTGTTTGCAAAGAGCGGCGGCAGGTCGCCGGCGTGCTCGGGGTGGGGACATTCGCCGGGGTTGAAGTGGGTTCCGGCATCGGCAAACGGATCGTTTTCGTTGCCGGTGCAGCTGCCTCCCTCGTGAATATGCATGCCGTGGACGGTGTTGCCACATTCCTCCGTCGGCAGGGGAAGCCCCGTAACGGCAGTCAGCACAAGCACCCCTTCGCTATCCGAATAAAACGCCACCGTACCTTCGATATCGGGATACTGCTCCGAGCCGCGTATCTGGGCGATGGCTTCGGGGGGATTGTTAAGTATCAGCTCGGCGATGCCTTCGATGACGCCGCCCTGATTTTCCTGCATATTTTCAAAATTATCCAAGTCAATCACAACCTTTCTGTATCATATTATGCCGCCAAAAAAACCGCGACACAGCTTTTTTCAAGCCGCGCCGCAGTTTTTGATCATAAGCAATTGCCTATTTCATCATGCTGTAAAGATTGTCCAGCGCGTCATTTACCGCGTCGGCGGCGTGCATGAGCCTGCGTTTTACTTTGCGTCCGCGCGGCAGTCCGCAGACTCCGCAGCAGCCCGCTGCGCCCGCCGCCATTCCAATCAGCAGCCACATGCCTGTTCCCCACGCCGATTTGTTTCTTTTGCGATACATTTGATTCATCTCCGGCAAATAAAAATTGCGATCGACCGCATTTTTATTATTGACAAGTCGGAAATTTTCATTCATTATATAAGTATGGAAAAATCCATCGCATTTTTGACGGAAGAGGTAATGCATATGGCAAGATTAAATATTGTGCTGGTCGAACCCGAAATTCCGCAGAACACCGGCAACATCGCCCGCACCTGCGCGGCTACCGGCGCACGGCTTCATCTGGTGGAGCCGATGGGATTCAAGCCGGACGACACCAAACTCAAACGCGCCGGTCTGGATTACTGGCACCTGCTCGATATCACCTATTACAGCTCACTCGACGATTTTTTTGCCAAAAATCAGGGCGGAAATTTCTACTACTTCACCACCAAGGCACAGCACACACATTCCGATGTGGCGTACCCCGACAATGCCTATCTTGTCTTTGGCAAGGAAACCGCAGGTCTGCCCGAAGCGCTGCTTTTTGCCAATCCGGAACGCTGCGTCCGTCTGCCGATGAGAGGGCAGGCACGCAGTCTCAATCTCTCCAACGCCGTTGCCGTGGGAGTCTACGAGGTTCTGCGCCAGTGGAACTACCCCGAACTTCAGAACGAGGGCAGACTGCGCGAATACAATTGGGAGGATGCGTGACATTTCATTATAATTTCAAACAAAGGGGAATGCGTCACAAATGAAAAAAGCATTGCGCATACTGTTTATCCTAATGATAATGATATCAACCGTCGTGACGTTTGCCTATATGCGAATGGACCAGGCAGACAAAAGCCAAACCCATATTGATAAGGCCGCCGATCATTCCACAACCGCCTCAAATGAAAATGCCGCGCACAGCCGGACGCTTTTCATCACCGACAGGGATTTCGCCATGCAGACGGGACAGTCCCACCAATGCACCGCGCAGTTTGACGACGGAGGAAACGCCGAAGGTCTGCTATGGAGCAGCACAAACGAGAACGCCGTCACAGTCGACGACAGCGGCAGAGTCACGGCGGTGGGAGCCGGCGACGCGGAAATATGGGCTGTCATGGGCAGAAATTATAAAGCAAGGGTCAAAGTATCGGTCTATGACGATCTCGATGCTGCTGCGGCAGAAGCGGTGACCGTTCTGGCTGCGGACGGAAGCGACGAATCTATGAACCGTCTGGAAGACATGGCAGCCAAGCTCTCCCGCTCCAAAAGCAAGAGCGCATTGAGAATCGCGGCCATGCTTGCCTCGATCACCGATTTCAGGGAACTGGGCGCGACGGGCGGCGAAGACGCCCAGACAATATGGACCAAGCTCATTCAAAGGCGGGACGCCGCGGGCATGGAATCCCTCAGCGAAAAAACGCTCAGACAGGCGGCGCTGGCGGCGTACTGTCAAGGGGAGAAATCCGCCGCCGAACTGACGTTATCCTTTACCGGAGACTGCACCTTCGCGTACTTCAACGAGGAACGCGGCGAAAGGCATTTCCCCGCCGTTTATCTGAATTCGGGAAGCGTATCCTACCCATTCGACCTGACACGCGGCGTGTTCGGGGCGGATGATCTGACCATGATCAATTTCGAGGGTGCGCTGACCAATTCGCTGGCCCATAAACAAAAGCAATTCTACTTCCGGGGCGAACCGGAGTATGTAAAAATACTGACAAGTTCATCGGTGGAAGCCGTCACACTGGAAAACAATCATTCCTTTGACTACTTTGACACCGGCTTCAACGACACAATGGACATCATGCGGGAAGCCGGAATAAGATACACATCGTTCCATTCCCCCGCCGTGATAAACGTGAACGGCTGCCGGGTGGTCATGCTTTCGCTATGCATGATCGGCATCGGCTACCAATCGGAATTCAGCGAACAGGTCAACCAATACATCAGCCGGTACAAGGACGACGACACACTGATCGTGATGAATGTCCACTGGGGTGTGGAAAGCGCCGGCACGCCCGAACCCTATCAGATAGAAGCGGCACATCAGATGATTGATGCGGGAGTTGACCTGGTGATAGGACATCACCCGCATGTGCTTCAGGGCATTGAGGTCTACAAGGGACATTACATCGCCTACAGCCTGGGGAATTTCAGCTTCGGCGGGAACACCGCAGTCAGCAATTCCGACACCATCATCTTCCGCGCGTCATTTGACAAGTCGGGCGACGGCAGCATGAAGATCAACAGAATATCCGTTGTCCCCTGCTGCACCACATCTTCCGGAAGCACAGTGAACAATTATCAGCCCTCTCCCCTGTTCGGCAGCAACGGCCAGGCGGTCATCGACCGGCTGATTGAGCGCAATTCCAACCTGGAAGGCGGCGCCATGTCGCTGATGTGGAACGGAATACCGTAAATTTTGCACCACGGAAATCAATTTTGATGGGTACGTCTGTTGAATTTGCCCCTCAGCATAGTAGATGGGGTTCAGGGCGAATTTGAATTGGATACGTGATCTGTTGCGCCCGGGTATATCATCATCGTGGCGTATTGCAGCGATGGGCTCTGCGCTATGCTTTTTCAAAATTGATTTCCGTGATTTTGCACTTTTACGGTTGCAATAAGCGCGTTATATTGCTATAATCATATCTGTATCCATGTTTATTTGAGAAAGCCGGATATTGGCACATTTATTTTGAGAAGGAAGAGAATAAAATGTTTTTTGAAGAAGAAAAGGAAATGATCGAACCTCAGACAGAATTAGATGCTTCCGGGGAGGCCTCGGAAGAAGAGGACGCCATTGCGGAATCTGCGCCTGAGACGTATCAGGAACAGGATTCCCAAGAGGAACCGTCCGCCGATTCAGACAACGAATCATTTGAAGAGCCCGCCGAGAGCGAGGAGGATTCCGAGTACGACCCCGAGGTTGTCGTGGAGGACACCGGGGATTTCAACAGCGAAATAGTGATCTATCAGACGGAGGACGGTTCGGTTGCGCTGGACGTTCCGCTGGAAAACGAGACGGTCTGGCTGACCCAGAAGCAGATGCAGGAGCTTTTCGGCAGAGATATTTCGGGTATTTCCCGCCATATTTCCAACGTATTCAAGGACGGCGAGGTTGAAAAGGAGGGCAACGTGCATTATGTGCGTTCCGAACGTACCGGCAAGCCGGTGGCATATTACAGCCTTGACGTCATTATTCCGGTGGGCTACCGCGTACGTTCAAAACGCGCGGTGGAATTCCGCAAGTGGGCAAGCAAGGTGCTTAAGGAGTACATTCTGAAGGGCTACGCCGCCAACGAACAGCGCATGAAACAGCTCGGCGAGGTCATCAAAATCATGAAGCGAGCGGGCAATATGCT
>ONYN01000001.1 GCA_900322085.1 uncultured Eubacteriales bacterium
CTACAAAACAAAAAGCATTGCAACACAGTTTTTTAAAAAACTGTACTGCAATGCTTGGATTCATTCAGACTTTTCGTTCCTGATTCCGATTTTTCCTCTCACGAAATCGGCTGCGCAGAACGCAGCGAACACCGCAATGTTGATAATGACAACGCTCGCTCCCGTGGGCGCGGAATATTCATATGACACCGTCAACCCGCTGAGGAAACAAAAGACCGAGATGACCGCCGAGCAGATCACCACATTCCGGAAGCATTTGAACACCCGCATGGAGGACATGGCCGGAAATATGATCAGACTGGAAATGAGCAGCGCGCCGATCATTCTCATGCCCAGCACGATGGTCACGGCGGTAAGCACCGCGATAAGCATATTGTAAAAATCCACCCGGATACCCGTCGCCCGGGCAAACGGTTCATCAAATGTCACGGCAAAAATCTTGTTGTAAAAGACCACGTACAGCGCAAGCACCGCAAGCGAAAGCACGACACTCAGCGTCACATCGGATTTGCTGATCGCAAGCACGCTGCCGAACATATAATTGTTGATGTCGGTGTTGATTCCCGAACGCATGGATATGATGAATATTCCCACGGCAAGCGCACCGGTGGAGAGCAGCGCTATGGCCGAATCGCCGCTGAGTCGTCCGGACGAGCTGAAACGAAGCAGAATATACGACGCGGCGATTACCACCGGAATGGCCACCGTCAGCGGCGCCCAGTTCATCACCGTTGCCACTGCCATTGCGCTGAAAGCGACGTGGGAAAGTCCGTCGCCTATCATCGAGTATCTCTTCAGCACCAGATTGACTCCGAGCAGCGCCGAACACAGCGACACCAACACTCCCACCACCAGCGCCCGGATGATAAAGGGATACGAAAACATTTCAAGCATTTTTCCTTCAACCTCCTATAAACTCACGACCCGTGCTGCTTTTGACATAATCCTGTGTGCTGCCGAAGAACTGCACCGACCGTTTCAGATGCAATATCTTATTGGCGCTGTTTACGGCGGTTTTAACGTCATGCGACACCATGATGATGGTCATGCCGTACTTTTTATTGATTTGCTTGATGATGGAATAAATCTCTCCCGTCACTATCGGGTCAAGTCCAGTGACAGGCTCGTCGAGAATGAGCATTTTGCTCGAAGCGCAGAGCGCTCTCGCCAGCAGCACACGCTGCTGCTGCCCTCCCGAAAGCTCACGGTAGGATTTCTCCGCCATCGTGTCGATTCCCAGTTCGGTCATGTGCCTGGCGGCGCGTTCTCTGTCCGCCTTGGTATAGAATGGGAGCAGTCGGCTGTTGTTGAGACAGCCGGACATGACCACCTCCCTCACCGACGCCGGAAAGTCCCTCTGAATGGCGGTCTGCTGCGGGAGATATCCCACATCGCGGCGGCTTATGCTGTCTGAGAATTCAACTTCTCCTTCCGTGGGCTTTTTCAGCCCGGCAAGACATTTGATCAGGGTCGATTTGCCCGCGCCGTTCTCACCCACTACGCAGAGGTAATCCCCCTCTTTCAGTTCAAAACTGACGTGCTCCAGCACTGTCATATTCTCGTAGCCCAGCGTAATATCCTTGCATCTGATAAGCGTATCCTTCAATTTAATGCCTCCCTCAGAATATCGACATTGGCCCTCATCAGGCTGAGATAGCTCTCGCCGGCTTTGAAATCGTCGGCGGAAATATTGTGGCATGTGTTGAACTGTGCCGTCTTGGTACCGGTACATTCGGCAATCGCGTCGGCCACCTTGTGATTGGAAAGCTCGATGTAAAGCACCACAGGCACTTCTTCCCGCTTCACCGTATCAATGAGGAACGCCACCGTCGCGGCGCTGGGTTCCGTCTCCGCCGCGCATCCGGGGAATGCCGCGTAATATTCCAGCCCGTATTCCCTGACAAAATACAGCAGCGGAAACCGGTCGCCGAATATCAATAGATTCCTTTTGGATTCGGCAATTACGTCCCGAAATAATATATCCAGCTCCATCAGCTCGGCCACGTACTGATCGGTATTCGCACAGTAATACTCCGCATTGTCCGGGTCAAGCTCGCATAAGGCGTTGTTGATCTCGTTGACAATGGCAATGGCGTTCATGGGAGACGTCCAGACATGCTCATCGTACTCCTCCTCTTCCTCGCCGTCATGGTGATGGTCGGAATCCGATTCATTTTCGTATCCGTGATCTTCATGTCCGTGGTGATGTTCGCGACTCTGCATACCTTCGGAGGTTTCCTCCTCTATCGCGTCAACGCATTCCATTGCCGAGATGATCTTCATGCCGGGATTGTCCGCCGATTCCAGTACCGAATCCAGCCAACTCTCCGATTCTCCCCCGACATTGAGAAAAAGATCGCACCTGGATATGCCGATGATATCCTTCGGGCTTGGCTCGTAGGAATGAGCTTCCATGCCCGGTTTGAGCAGCATACTGATATCAGCCCTGTCTCCCGCGATCCTCCGCGCAAAGTCATACTGCGGAAATATGGTCGCCACTATTGATATTTTTTCGTTGCAGCCGGCGTGCCCGGCTCCGGAACAACCTGAAAGCATTGCCGTGAGCATTGCCATAGTCAGCAGCAGCGACAGTGCCTTAATCAATCTCTTGCTTTTCATTGCAGTTGAAAATACCTCTTTTGATGTGAAATCGTCGGATTATTTTTCCGCGTTTGCCGAGCATTCCCCGCACAGACCGTAAATAATCGTGCGTCCGTTATCCACCCGGAAATGATGGTGCTCCATGATGTGCCGCTCAAATTCGTCCATAAATTCGCAGTCCATGTGTATCACCGCTCCGCAGCGTGTGCATTTGAGGTGAAAATGCCGGTCGCAGCCGTTGCTGCCGTCGATGAGCTGATACATTGCCCCCTCGCCGCCGTCCGAAAGAAATTTCTTGACCTCGCCGCTTTCCACCATGCGATCAAGGCAGCGGTATATGGTCGCCTTGCCTATCTTATCGCCGGAATTCATAAAATACATGTAAATCTCGTCCGCTGTCACACACACATCGGGATTGATTCTGAAATATTTTTCCAGTGCCTCCTGCTGACGGGTGCGATAATTTTTTTTGCACTCTTTGTTCTCCACCAATCTCACTTCCATAACGCAGCTCAAAATAAAACTGATAATCATTTTCAAATTGTTACTATATTATAGCACATGATATGAAAAAATCAATAGTAAAATGAAAAATCACAGAAATCAATTTTATAATGAAAAAGCGCGAAGCGCC
>ONYN01000070.1 GCA_900322085.1 uncultured Eubacteriales bacterium
CCTCGGCGCTGAGATTCTGGTCCGGGTCAATTCTTACCACAAGATCCGCTTCCGAATGGCTCAATTGCATGTTTTCAAGTGTGACGGAAGCTCCCTTAAGTGTATACTCACGGTTTATCGGATAGCGCTTGCTTTCAAGGACATCATCCACCTTGTCTAATGGAAATTCAAACGCCATCTTGCTCCCTGTCTGCTGACTCTCCGCCCGCAATGTACAGGAGTATTTCTTGTCCGCTGAATTGATCAGTGACCCAAGCCCGGGCAGGTACACCTTGTACTGGATGTTGACCGAAAAAATGCCTTCCTCATCGACTTCGCCCTTTTCCTGCGTAATCACCCGCTTATCATAATCCGCGATGTAATTGGCGTGGTCACTGCTGACTGCCCATAGGCAAAGCACGCTTTCACCGTCAAATGTGATCTGATGGCCTTTGTCGTCGCTGACCTTGCCTGAATATGAAATATCCGGCATATGGTACATCATGGTTTCACTGTCTCTTGTCACCATATCCGCCTGATATGATTCTTTGACCGTAAGATAGAGAAATTCATTTGATGTTCTCGATTCGATGATTTCCACCGTACAGCCCTTATCGGTCTGTTTGAGGGCGACAGGAAAGATGTTTTCCTTCCAGTTTGCCATAACAGCCCGGTACGCATTTTGCGCCGCGTTGACGACATGCCCCCGAAGCGGTGTGGCTGCGACCGCGACTGCAAGTATTGCCGCCGTAGCTGTCACTCGCATGGTGATTTTTTTGCTCCGTGCCTTTCTGCGCTCCCGCTCCTGTCTTCGACGAACCATGCCGTCGAGCGTTTGCTGCTTAAGCTTCTTCGGTGTGGGATCATTACGGGTGATAAGCGGATATGTGGTGCGCATTTCCTTTTTTTCTTTATCAAAACCGTGTGTCATACTAATTCCAATCATTCCTTTCCGTCATCAATTCCTTCAATTTTTGTTTGCCGTGGACAAGCAATGCCTTTACTGCGGGCTGACTTTCTCCCAGCAGGTCCGCCATTTCCCTTACAGTGTATCCGCAATCAAAGTGCAGCATCAAAACCGCTTTATATCGCGGATTGAGCCTGCTCAGAAGCATTTCAAAATCCGCCTTTTTTTCCGACTCCGAGATAATATCGCTGTCGGATATAAGATCGCTGATATCCTCCTCTCTCAGATCCACCCGTCTGGAACGGTCAAAGGATTTATGCATATTTCGTGTGATGTTGACGGTTACGCGGATAAACCACGCCTTGGCATGCTCCTCATCACGGAATTTCGGGTGCTTGTCGATGTATCTGTAAAAAACCTCCTGATACACGTCGTCCGCATCGGACTGGCAGCTTGTCCTTGACAGCGCAAGTATTCTGACCAGTGCAGAATATTTTTGAATGATTTCGAGCTCGGTCATTCTGTTTCCTCCTTTCACTTATTACACAACTCAAAAGCGAAAAAAGTACCAGTGAATTTTTGAATTGATCTGATTTTGGTCAATCTGACGGTTTTTTTGCTGCTTTTTTATAAAAAAGCCAATGTCCTTTTACAGACATTGGCTCTTGACACAGTGATGATTCACTAAAATGGATTTATTTCTTTTTCTTCGGCTTGACCTGCTTAAAGCTGTCGCCGTCCACACTGTATTTATATGTTTTGACAACCTTTCCGCTGTCGTATTCCTTTTTGGTGTATGTAACTGTGCCTGTTCCGTCGCTGTCGCCGTCCCAGACGGTGGAATATACATAACGGACGCCGCTTTCCAACGTCTCGAAGCTTCCCACATAGATGCTGTACTCCGGATGAAGTTCGTACAGCGCATTGCTGACATCAACCGATACGCCAAAGTCGGACAGAATTTTAAACGACTCATCGTGGTAGCTGCTTATTTTGGCTTCTCTTCCGATGCTGACAAGATACGCTTCGGCATATCTGCGGCATTGTTCTTCACGCGACTGATTGATTGCTTCATCACCTGAAGCTGATAACGCCTTCCTTGCCAGGGCTGCGGGGAACATTTCCTTCACCGATTCGGTAAACTCTCCGCCGTCCAGTGCCTCCTTGGCGCTTTTGAATATGTATTGGCTGGTTTCGCCGTCACTGACCTTTTCAAATGTCAGAAGGGTAGGCACATTGCCTGCACCGCTGTCGTCAACCAACATTCCGTCACGGAATCCATAGCAGTTATAACCGCACAAAGCGTAGACTTCCACATTTTTCCCCTTATGGCTATAGCCGAGTATCTCGTGGGCCTCGCCCATGCACTCTCCGCCAGACAGATAGGATGAATCGGGAAGCGCGGCATAATGACGAGTTTCCCCGTCTATGACAATATCCGATACGGATACCCCCTGCCGTGTGAAGGTGCTGAGTGCCACCGCTTCCTCCAGCGGAGCCGGAATATCCGTGCTGTAGTTCTTGGCAAAGATAACCGACACAGCGATTGCCGCTATGATGGCGACAATTCCGACACAAATCAGACCTGATGCGAATTTTTTGTTGTTTAACATAAACCTTAGCCCCTCTCAAAATATATGCAACGAATAGGAATCATTTATATTTTAAATCGTTGTGCTATGATTTGCAAGCGTTTTTTATGACATTTTCGTAAATAATGGAAATCACCCGGAAATCACATGTTGCTGCCATTTCCGGGTGATTAAAAAATAAAGATTACGTTCTCTGCCTGAACGTGATGATAGCGCCGCAGTTGGGAGTGGAAGTCACGCAGACAACCTCCCAGCCTTGCGCGTACATCTCGTTGGCCTTGTCTTCAATGAGCTTGGCACGTTGAACGGCGTCCTTTGTAAATCCGATTACTACTGTCTTGTACATGTTATATCAACCTTTCCTTTTTGATGTTGGTTATATTATAATGACGTAAGGTTTAGAAAAGGTTAAGAATTCGGTGATTGTTGGTAAAGATGGAAGCATCAATAATTTCCCAAAAATTTAAAGTGACTCATTTCGGTGCTGAGTGAACAGATAAGTGCGCACACCTTTTCATCGTGGACATTGCCATTGAAATCGAGATAGAAACGGTACTGGAAATTTTGTCCCTTAAGCGGGCGAGACTCAATTTTGGAAATATTCATGCCGTTTGCCGAAAATCTCGAAAGCACGCGGTAAAGGCTGCCCGTTCTGTGCGGCAGAGAGAAAGTGAGGCTTATTTTGTCAGCGCCGTCACGTATCACCATGTTCTTCGATATGATGATGAACCGCGTTTGGTTGCCGTCGATGTCCTGTATTCCCTCTTCCAGAATGTCCAGATCAAACTGCTTTCCCGCGACGCTGGAAGCAATCGCGGCCTTTGTGGGATCGTTCCAACGTGCGACATTCCTGGCGGCAACGGCGTTGTTGCTGTACTCGTTGGTGTTGAAGCCGTGTATCTGAATGTATCTGGCGCACTGGCTGAGAGCCTGCGGATGTGCGTAGACCTCCTTGATATCCTCCATACGTGCGCCTTTGGGAGCAAGCAGGCAGTGATTGACGTCCACATCGGTCTCGCCTACAATATAAAATCCATGCCGTGTCAACAGGTCATATACGTCATTGACTGCGCCTGCCGTGGTGTTCTCGATGGGAAGCACTCCGAAATCGGCATATCCTTCGGTCACGGCCTCAAATACGTCCTGAAATTTTGCAAGGAATACCGGCTGCACATCGTCGCCGAAAAACTGCTTTGCCGCAAGGTGGGAATATGCCCCAACCGTCCCCTGACAGGCTATTTTGGAGCCTGCAATGATGCTGCCGGCGGTCATGAATTTCTTTCGCAGCTTGCCGTCATCACCATACAGCAGCATTTGCTGATAGGTACAGCTTATGTCAATGAGAGTCGCCATCATGGTGCGCGCTCCGCTTCCGAATTCGCCTCCTTCACGTTCGACCCGCTCCAGAATCTCCTGCTCACGCTTCGGATTCGATATCGGCGTGCCGTCGCGTTTTTTGACAGCGGCAACCTTTTCGGCAGCCTTCATTCTTCGCACAAAGAGAGCCAGAAGCTCCTCGTCAATTTCATCTATCTCCCTGCGGATATCTGAAAGATCAATATCATCGGGAATGTCAGGGTTATTACTCGAAAGAATCACAGTTTGCCAACCTCCTTCATCATATCCGCCAGCCCTATGGCGACAGCCGATTCAATCGCCGGAAGCGCGCGGGGGACTATGCAGGGGTCATGTCTGCCGCCTACGGTGAGAATCGCGTCGCGCTGCTCCTTCAGATCGACGGTGTGCTGTTCCATCGAGATGGACGGTGTGGGTTTGACTGCCGCGCGCAGGATAATCGGCATTCCGTCAGTAATACCGCCCAGTATGCCGCCGCTGACATTTCGTGTAGTGACAACGCGGTTGCCCACTATGGTGAAAGGATCGTTGGATTCGCTGCCTCTCATTCTGGCCACATCAAAACCCGCGCCGAATTCGACGCCCTTGACCGCCGGAACTCCGAACACGATGGATGAAAGCACATTCTCCACGCCGCCGAACATCGGCGAGCCTACTCCCGCCGGAACTCCGACCGCGGCTATCTCCACAATGCCGCCCACGCTGTCGCGTTCCGACCGGGCTTCGTCTATCCTGCGGCGCATACCTCTCTCCGCCTCGGGACGGTTGAGGGCAAAGAATTTCTCCTGTAAACCAAGAAGCTGCTCGGCATTGACCTCCACCGGATCGAACGGATCGTCATACATATTGCCGATTGCGTAAATATGACCTCCCACGGTCACGCCCCTTCTGGCAAGTATCTGACGGCATACCGCTCCCGCAAAGGTCAGCGGAGCGGTGAGTCTGCCGCTGAAATGTCCGCCGCCACGCACATCGTTGTATCCGTTGTAGCGCACGGCGCCGGTATAGTCCGCGTGTCCCGGACGCGGCAGCCGCTGAAGCTTGTCGTAATCCACCGATCGGGTATTTGCGTTCTCAATGACCGCGCAGAGCGGTGCGCCCGTGGTAGTTTCGCCCAGTATGCCCGAGCATACCTCCGGCATGTCCTCTTCCTTGCGGGGGGTGGAAGTGGAATCATTACCGGGGGCGCGGCGGTTCATCTGAAATTGTATCTCATCAAAATCGATCTTTTCGCCCGCCGGAAGGCCGTCAATTACAACGCCTATTCCGATGCCGTGGCTCTCGCCAAATATCGAAATCTTTATATTATTGCCCCATGTCGATGACATTTGCCTTACCTCCAAGAGAATTATATACTTCAAAGAACGACGGATAGCTTTTGTTTACACTGTAAGGGGTGGTGATTGTAACCTCGCCGTCCGCGCACAATGCGCCAATGGCAGCCGACATCACGATCCTGTGATCGCGGAAGCCGTCTACCACTCCGCCTTTGAATTGCGCAATTCCTTCAATGATCAGCCCATCGTCCGTTACCTTCGCCTTGCCGCCAAGTGCGTTTATCATTGCGGCGGTGGAAGTCAGGCGATCGCTCTCCTTGATGCGAAGCCGTTCGGCGTGGTCGATTACCGTCGTTCCCTCACAGAGCGCCGCGCATATCGCAAGGCAAGGCACAAGGTCGGGAATCTGCTCGGCGTTGATGTGCTGCGCCAGTCTTTTGCCGCCGCGGATCTGTATTTTCCCGTCACAAACTGAAATCTCTGCCCCGAAGCCGCGGAAAAGTTCAATTGCCGCCCTATCGCCCTGCACCGAATCGAACCGCAGTCCGCAAAGGGTCAGTTCGCTGCCTAATGTTCCCGCCGCAAGGAAGAAGCCGGCGTGCGACCAGTCGCCTTCCACGGTGTAATGCCTGGAGTAATATTTCTGTCCGCCCGGAATGAACCAGCCGTTTTCCGTGCGCTCCACCTTCACGCCAAAGTCAGCCATGCAGCTGATTGTCATGTCGACATATGCCGACGATTGCAACGGCGTGGTGAGAATAATGCTGCTGTCGCCTTCGCACAGCGGCAGGGCAATCAACATTCCCGTAATAAACTGGGAGCTGATGTCGCCCGGCATTTCGTAATGTCCGGATTGCAGCTTCCCCCGGCAGACTAGCGGAAGTCCGCCATTTGAATGACATTCCACTCCCCCTTTCGGGAGCAATTCATTATACAGACCAATCGGACGAGTCACAAGAGTCCCCTCACCAATGAACCGGCCGTTTATCCCTGCGGCGCAGGCGATCGGTATGATAAATCGCAGCGTCGAACCGGATTCAATGCAGTTTATTTCGACAGGCTCGTTTGAAGCGTTGCTGAAATGTCCTCCTATTCCGTCGATGGTCAGTGTATCACCCGAAAGCCGCACATCTGCACCCAATGCCGTAATCGCGTTGATGGTAGCCTTCATGTCGTTGGAAAGCTCTATGGGGGACAGCACGCTTCTGCCCCCAGCAAGTGCTGCACAGAGCATCGCCCTGTGCGCAGCGCTCTTGGACGGCGGAATATTTACCGTGCCGTAAAGCAAACCGCCACCGGGTATATTGCATATTGAATGTAAAATATCGCTCATACGCCCATTCCTCTCTGAACAAAACCGAGCAGTTCGGCACACTTGATTTTGTAAACGAGTGAATCGCCTATGTCATTGAGCAATACAATATTCATGTATTCCCCTCTGCGTTTTTTATCAAGCATAGCCGCTTCGCAAAGCTGCTCCGCACTGAATTCACAGCAAGTAGGCATACCGCACTTTTTCAGCACGTGTTCAACGCGGTCAGCTGTTCCGGACTGTGTAATGCCCTCCGCTTCGCCTGCTATTGCCATGATAAGCATACCTATTCCAACCGCTTCGCCGTGGGCAATGCCTATGTAATTGGCACATTTCTCGATGGCGTGACCGATGGTATGACCGAAATTGAGCAGCATTCTCTCCCCCGATTCCTTTTCATCGCGCTCAACCACTCGGGCTTTGATTTCAATGGAACGGGCAGTCAGCTCTTCTATCATATTGATGTCGGTGCCATGCTCTTCTATAAGCGCAAACAGCTCC
>ONYN01000318.1 GCA_900322085.1 uncultured Eubacteriales bacterium
ACGTCTTCATCAAAACTCGTGAGTCTAAACGAAAACGGGAATATGCCTTGTCTCGTCTTTTGACTGTAAAGTAAACGCTGGTGGGGCAGCGCCCATCGCTGCAATATGCGACGAATTATGATATACCCGGGCGCAACAAATCACGTATCCAATTCAAATTCGCCTTGAACCCCATTTACTCTGCTGAGGGGCAAATTCAACAGATGGCCCCATCAAAATTGATTTCCCTGTGGTGCTGCGAACGGAATCTTGCAATTCGCTGTTCATCGTGCTATACTAATATATAACACATTTCAGAGTTGCACCGCAGGAGGGTTTATTATGAGTAAAATGAGTAAAATGAGCAAAATGAGCAAGGAAAAAGAAACGGTAAGAATACAGGACGATCTTTATCAGCATGTCAACGGCGAATGGATAAAAAAGGCGGTCATTCCGGCCGATAAGCCGATGACGGGAGGTTTCTCATCGTTGTACGATGATGTGGAAAAGCTTCTGATGAACGATTGCGCGAAATTTGCGAGTGGGGAGGAGAAGCCCGATATCCCGATCATTGAGGATGCGGTGCGCCTGTATAAAAAGGCACTTGACGTAAAGGCACGCGGCGACGCAGGCATGGAGCCGCTGTATCCGCTGCTTGATAAGATCAAGAGCATCACATCGGTGGAGGATTTCAACGGGAAAAATGTGGAGCTTTTGTACGACAGAGTTCCCTTTCCCTTTGACATAGAGGTCATCGAGGATTGGAAGGATACCTCCCACCACTGTCTCATTCTATCCGATGCCAATCTGATACTTCCCGACACCACCTATTACGATAAGAAAATCACCAGGCACTATATGCTTTCCCTTTACAGGAAGATGGCGGCCGCCATACTCAAATTTTCCCCTCTCAGCGGCAGGGAGCAAAAGCAATATCTTAAGGATACCATTGCCTTTGACGATCTGATCCGCAGAAAGGCACTCAGCCAGAGGGAGATGGCGGATTATTACAAGATGTACAATCCCAGGGACACTAAGGAAGTGTGCGGACTTCTTGCCCCCTTCGACCTTGCCGGTCTGCTGGAAAAACTGTATGGCGACGGCGTTCCCGAAACGCTGATACTGGCCAATCCCCGTTATGTGGAGGACTTCAAAGAAATATTCAGTGAAAAGACCTTTTCCCTTTTCCTGCACTGGTGCTATGTGAAGACTATATTCCAGTACGCGCCGGCGCTGTCCGCGGAGATTTACAGGATTTCACAGCAGGCCATGCACAAGCTGACCGGCGTAAAGGAAATGCCATCTATCGAGAAGCAAGCCGCCCGACTTGTCTCCTCGGTGTATGACCAGCCGATAGGGGTGTATTACGGCAGGAGGTATTTCGGAGAGGAAGCCAAGAAGGACGTCACCTCTATGGTAAAGGAGATCATCGAGACATACGGGCAGAGAATCAGGAGAAACGAAATACTGGCGGATGAGACCAAGGAAAAAGCCATTCTGAAACTCAGCAGCATACGTATCAAAATGGGCTATCCGGACGAATATGACCCATTTTTTGACACGTTGAAGGTCAGCGATGACGATTCCTACTTCGACACGATGGACAAGATATACCGGCTGGAGAAAAAGCACCATTTGGAAAAGCTGAACAAGCCCACCGATCCGGACGAGTGGCAGATGCCCGGTCACATGGTGAACGCCTGCTACGACCCGTTCAGGAATGACATTACTTTTCCCGCCGCCATTTTACAGAAGCCCTTCTATTCGGTGGAACAGAAGAAGGAGGAAAATCTGGGCGGCATCGGCGCGGTAATAGGACATGAGATTTCCCATGCCTTCGACAACAACGGCTCCCATTTCGACGAAAAGGGCAACCTTTTCGATTGGTGGAAGAAGGAGGATTTCGAGACATTCGAGAAAAAGACGCAGGATATGACCGCCCAGTTCGATGGCATTCCCTACCACGGCGGCAAGGTCAACGGCGGGCTGGTGGTGTCCGAAAATATAGCGGACAACGGCGGAATGGCTGTCACGCTTGAGATCATGCACCGGCTGGAAAATCCCGATTTCCAAGCCTACTTCATCAACTGGGCGAGGATATGGTGTACGAAGGCCAAGGAGGGCTATATAAAGCTGCTGCTTACCATGGACGTACATTCTCCCCAGGAGCTCAGGGCCAACATGCAGCCCCGCAATTTCAGCGAGTGGTACGATACCTTTGGCGTTCAGCCAACCGATCAAATGTATATCCCGGAGGACAAGCGCATCATGATATGGTGAGCATGAAAAAGGCGGATCATATATTAATGAAAAGGCGCTAAGAGTCTGTTGGCGTATCATTTGAGACTGTCGTTGCGGTTGAAATCCCCCGAAATCGGGCATTGGTGGGTATTTTTATGCGCGCGGAATGATTTATTACAGGATTTGGAGAATCTCCGTGGAAAAATTTTCGGAAACTTATTGACAATAACGATAATATTTATTATAATGTAGTCAATAGTTTTGTTATAAGATGTCATGCGATTCTCTTCCAACGATTTTGATTCATAGTATGAATGTGACTTTTCCCATCGTTTCTATAACTGTTTCACTGTAGTAGGCAACGATTTCTTATGAGTACCATGCAAACCGGACGTGCGTCGTTCAAAACCAAAGGGAGCCAATATATGCGTAAACATCCAGTGACAGTCAGGACAACTGCCGTTTTTTTGGCGGCTGCCTTGGCTTTTTCTGCGTTTTTCGCGAATGTTTCGTCGATTGTGGACGTGCTCACCGTCAAGGCGGATGGTTATACAAACCAGTATATTGAGGCGGAAACGTATTACCCTGCCGGTCTGACGCTGTACGACTACATTGATGATAACAACACGCCTGGGAAAAATTCGCAGGTATTCCACAAGTTCAACACCGTGCTTTACCGTTCGGCTTATCCGAATATGGACGGGACTGGAAATATTGGCAGGTCGTACGTCCAGAACGCCACCTACACGCAGGAAATGGATGCGAGCGACGGCACTACTGTGGTTCATGACTATGCCGCCAGACAGTACGGAACAGGCACACATACAGTGACCATAGATGAGCAGGAGACAACTGTTGATCGGTTGAATACCCTGCTCAGCAGCACGAAGTACCCCTCGGTTTATTTTCCGCTGTATCTGGGCTTGCAGTATGCAGGTTCTCCTCCTGACCCGGAAATCTATAAAGCAACTGGTACCGGGACAGAAAGTGCTAAAGGTGACCCCACCAAATACAACTATAATCTGTCGGCTAACGCCAATGCGGGCTCAACCAATTCCGCGGCGCAGGGGCTTGTCAACTCAAAGCTGACAGACGGCTTGGTCACGCAGGGCAAAGGTAGCTCGTTGGTGACCCTGCCGTATTTCAACGAAAAATTTTTGACGACGGCAAAGACGATCAATGTGGATGGAACCAGTACCTCTTATACGCCGGGTACCGTCTACAAAAACAAAAAATTCAGATTCAGAAAGCATACCTCCGGTTCTTACAATGGCTATTATGTTTACGATAGTCGTTATGACGGTCTTGTAAGGGATGATAACGCTTCCTTTGCCGCTACCAATACCTACACGGTTGTCACACACGGAACAAGCGCCCAGACGCAGGCTTCAAACGATAACAAGTACGAGAGATATGCCGACGAAACAAGTGATACTAGTTATGGCTTCTTCCCGCTGGGTCAGTACAACTTTGGTTTCGGAGCGAAGTTCGACATCCAATTCACCATGACAGAGGACGGTCTTACGCCGGCCGGCAAGGATATGGTTTTCAATTTCAGCGGCGACGACGACGTATGGGTATTTATCGACGATGAGTTGGTGTTGGATCTCGGCGGTGCGCACGGACGTGTGGCCGGCAAAATCAATTTTGCCAAGGCAACGGCTACTGTGGACTGCATCAAAAACGCAAGCAACTTTGAATACAGCAAAGCGTCTTCCGATGCCAGCGATTTTGATTCCACCAAGACTCCTAAAGACATTTCCACACTGCTGGACAGCCTCAGGCTGTACGATGACCCGACAAAGTCACACACACTGACGGTCTTTTATCTGGAACGAGGCAGAAACAACTCGAACTGTATGATCACGTTCAACTTTGAACAGGCGGACACACTGACGGTTCAGAATAACGTCAATTATGACCATGTCAACGATGCTTTTCTCGAAAAGACGAAGACTGTTGCCGAGGCGGAAGGCATTGAATACCTTCTCAAGAATAACGGCGTTGCTACTACCCAGGACGGTCCCGATGATGACGCTGACGACCTGAATGTGGAACTGAGAAAGAACATTACCGATCCTGAAGATGCCGGTAAGTACACCATTCACTATATGGTACCGAAAACTAGCGACTATCAGGCCACGAGTAATGTCAGTAGTGACGATAAATGGACTGACTGGAAGCAGGTGGAATACAGCAAAGACAAATCGGTCAGACTGCGTTTCGACGCGACACGTTCCCATTGGGATCTTCGCGGATGGACAAGTGAGAAAAAGGGTGATGACTACACCGGCACCGTGCTGAAAAAATATTATCTTGACAATAGCAGCACGACCACAGATGTCTATCTGTATTCTGTGTGGGATTATGAGGTATCATTTGAAGGAGCTATTCCCTTGCCGCTGGTAGTCATCTTCCAACGTCAGGATAACGGTGGTACTCGCTATGTCTATGAGGGGAGCATATACACTGATCAAGATATTCAGCTCACAAAAAACGGATCATGGACACGCAATCCTTTCAAAGAGGTTGCTTCCGACACTTCCCTTAACACATATTGGTTCTTTGCGAATTACACCAATAAGGCAAATCTGACTAACACGAGTTCGACATGGAATAACTGGTGGAAAGTTCGTTATGCAGCAAACGATTCAAG
>ONYN01000226.1 GCA_900322085.1 uncultured Eubacteriales bacterium
AGCAGGGCAATCAGTAAACCGATAATCTTTTTGAAGATTGAGCCCTTTCGCTTTCTCAAAGCATGCGCGATCTCGTTGCGCAAAGGCTCAAGACTGCCGTCGCCTGTTTCATCAACAAGCTCCTTGGCGATTTTCAGCGCTTCCTCCAGATACTCTAACGCCTGCTTTTTCTCAGGCGTTACCAGCGCTAAATCAAGCAGCGCTATTGCCAAACTCTCGCGGTTATTAATTGTGGGATGCACCGACACCAGCTCGCGACCTTTAACAACCGCGTTTGAAAAACAACTACGCGCGGGCTGCATGGCGTTTATGCTCTGTGATGGGTGCGACATCATCTCAGCGTAGCCCTGCTCACGCAAAAGCATTCCCAAGTTAATGTTCACACTGACAAACAAGCTGAGGAACTCAATATCGTTTGCTCTGCGATAAACGGTTATCGCTTTTTCGGATGCGCTTTTATAACAGCGCTCCGCCTGACTTGTCTTGCCCTGTGCCTTATAGCAGTCCGCCTGTCCGGCAAGCAGCTGCGCGTATACAAATTGCATTTCATTGTCATTTTTGTTTTTGGATCCCTCGATAATCTCAATACCCTCGAGTGCGTTCTTTAAGGCGTTCTGCACCATTTGAGATGAAAGGTTTTTTTCAAAGTGAATATCTGCAAGATGATTGAGCGCCTGTGCGCGGTATAGGTCATATTCATTTAGCTCTGAGGGAGATATTTTATCCATACAAGACAAAAACTGTCCGTCTGCCGAACGCGCGTCAATACACCGGTCTCGCGATCTGAGCAGCAAGCTTAAGCCGTCCACACCATAAAGAAGCTTATAGAGTCTTTGGATGCTCTCAACCGGCTTTTCGTTCATTTGCGTAACAAGGATTCTCCTTGCTTTGTTCTTATACTCGATCGCCTTGTCATGATCGCGCTTGACGCCGATTCCCGCGATATAGAAGAACGCCATTTGCTCAAGCGCGTCTACATTGCCGTGATTTGCCGAACCCTCAAGCAGTTTCAACGAGCGGTTCATATCTTTTTCAACATGGATTCCCAGATAAAAAGCCATGCCGAGCAAATAGTCCCTGACACTGCTGATTATTGGCGGCTTAAAGCCCGACTGCCTCATCAGCCTATCGAGCTCGTCGAGATCGTTAACGTCAGAAATGTTTTGAATACTGTCATATAACGAAGAAAGACTTTTTCGGTCTGTCTCGATCGTCTCAACAGGCAGCACCTTTTTGCCGTATTTTTCGTGCGCTTTGGGATATTCCAATCGTTGCACATAGTTGCCTTTTTCCAGAAGATTCGGCGTGACCACCAGCGCCATTGCGTCGCTTTCCTCTATCTTATCCTCAATTTGATCATTGAAATCTCTGCCCGCGACCAGAAAGTCGTCGAACCAGATTGCAACAGCAAATGCAGACGAGGTGTTGTGGATTGCCTTCATTACCTTAAGCGCATCCTCGCGGTCAACCTTGCGATAACTCAAAAAGAGCTTGCCGTTAAACGCTTTATTCTCCACAGCCTCATACAGGGCGCTGTCGGGAATAAACCGTTTGATCTGATCGCTGAATAAATCAAGCGTCAGCTTTGATTCAAGTGGAATTCCGTGCCAGTCGCCGATCAGCTTGTTGAACGCGATAATATACTCCGGGTCACTAAAGACAGGTAATATCGCCGTACCTTTCACGCTCAATTCATCAAAGAAGGCTTTGAGCTTTTTGCCGCCGATTTTATTGCACCATGCAATATAGTGTTCGGTGACGACTGAGATAAACACCGCTGCGCCCAAATAGTCAAGCTCACTGCGCTCATCATACAACTGCACAGCATTGTCGGCATACCAAGCAGCGTAGGTGTGACCGTTATCCATCATGAATATCATTTCGGCAACCTTGTCGCGCAGCTTATTGTCTGCCTCCATTGCGTGGATAAACACCGGATTTTTCCCCGAGGGAGAAACGTCGCCCTTTGTTTTATGTATAAACTTCATCATACACTCCTATTTGATACAGCGCCTAAGATCTCTGATAATTTCCTGCTCGTCTTTGTCATCGGGATGGAAATACAAATCAGCGTTCAGCAGCTCCAGCACAACATCCATTTCATCTTTAAGCAGATACCGTTTTTCTAAGCTCTTGATAATTTCTTTGTCCATGCGCGAATCGAAAAGCGTCTGACGGTTCAGCCTGCGCCGGGCTTCCTTTGCCCAGCCGTTTCTGAAAAACAAAATCAAAAAACCTATCTGTTCGTCTGACATTGCCGATAAATCGTAAACCTTTGGCTTTGAAAATAAACCCATAAAAACCTCCTGATTTAATCTGAATATAATAAATAAGTAATTAGTTTTCTTATATTCAAGATACTAAAATACGTACGGATTAAAGCCGTATGCCACCATGACAAACCACGTGGCGGGGGCGATGTGATGGTCGGTGTTGTACTCCCACGGCATACCGTTGGAGAGGATGATCCCGGTGTCGAGGTTATCCACCGTTGCGGCAGGGAAAAGTCCGGTGAATATTTGAATATCGCACAGCGCGTCCATAGCGGCGGTGAATTTGCCAGTTTCTCCTCTGCTGCGGAACATCAGCGCGGTAAAGGCAGTGCCCTCCGCCCACCAGCCTCCGTTTTTGTTTTCACGGCAGAAGGGGTAGCCGCCGTCAGCAGAAACACCAGTAATACTGACATTATCCGAATAGGTCTTTTCATAAAAAACACCTAATATCATTTATCGTAATCACTTATTATAAAAGCCGATATCCCCTGATATTTCGCAGGGGATATTTATCTGATTATTTCATATTATTCGATCATCTGCATCAGTGGGCTGATGTCTCTCTCGGCAAGCAGAATTATTTCAACACCTGATCGCGGGTTGAAGCGATCAGGTAGAAGATCTTGCCGCAGAACTGCTGTATACAATTACTTTGTTATTATAACATAACAGTACAATAAAAGGAATAAACCCACAGGATACTTTTGCTGAAATAATGCACAAAATTTCCACCTTTCTTTTGTGCATAGGAGATAAACGACTTGATGGAGAGCCACACCGATAACCGTACAACCATGGAATCATTTATGGGGAGCGAAGTAGTATGCTTAGGAACAAAAACCAACGGATTTAGATATCTGACATAGAACAGCAGCTGATGCAATCATGCAACTGCATCAGCTGTTGTGTTATATAGTACAGATGATTTCAGAAAAGACGATTTCTCTTGCACATGAGTTGATATTGTTCATTTTCTCCACCCATTCCATTTGATTCTCCGCTTTGAGCTGTTCTGTGACGTTTTCTGTATTTGCAAACTGCTTCACCAATCGCTCATACATCTCTGTTGCTTCTTCGTTTACATCCGCAAGATGGTCGTGGAGCTTGCAGGATGTCAACAGGTTATAGTAGAGAATTCTGTGATGCTCTTTCAGATACCGTCTTCGCCTTGCTCCCCAAATCCCGATCTCACGTTCATCCTGCTCCGGCAGCTTCAAATCGGGCAGGTTGTAGTCGCCTTGTTTGGTATAGGTAATCTTTGTGCTCATGCTCATACCTCCTTCACTCGCACTTTTTCGACTTTGGCTTTTGTGAGTTTGACCAAGATTTCGTCTATTGCGTCGGTATAATGCCCAGTTCTGATCAACTCATTTTTCATATCGATCAGACTGTTCATTATGATCCGGCGCTCATCGGCTGTGAGATAAAGATGGTATTTTTTCTTCATTCGATGACCTCCCTTTGATTTGGTAATCTCATTATATAAAGGAAAGTCAAAAGAATCGAATGTGTGGAACGAATTATGTGGACTGATGGAAGGGCGTAACAGATAGAAATAACAATCTTTCAATGTTTATTACGAAATAATCATGTATCTGCAAACCCCGTGATTGTTTTCTCTCACCATGAGCGTGCTCGGAATCTTAGTCAGCCATTTTTTGCTGAAGGTATTGTTGCCGTAATATGCGTCGAAGTTCGTGACAGGGAGAACTACCCAATCGGTGTCATCGGGCTTATTGGCAAGAAAACAGCGGATCAGCTCGGCAATAACCTCATTGGGTACGCCGTTTGTATCTGTTGCTTCAAGCTGTTTATTTACTGTTTCGGGAAGCGGATATTCTTCCGTTCTTAGTGCGCCTGCCTCCAAAGCGTCGGCGATGATGTCGTCAAAGCGGAGCGTCCATGCTCCTTTCGTCTTCAAAGCAAAGATCGGCACTTGCAGCTGACGCACCCTCTTTTTCCACTGAGCCGTAAAGCCCGCAGAGAGATTCTCACACTTTTTGTATGCGGATTTGCTGACCTTATCGGGATTCGCTTTTACAAACCGAATAACACTTTTTATATGGCGGTAAAACCA
>ONYN01000002.1 GCA_900322085.1 uncultured Eubacteriales bacterium
ACCAATATCCCGACGGAGTCAATGAAATATCGCCGAACGCCGATATTTCCAAGGTGGTAGCCGCCACCAACACCGGCAATGTGGACTGCTATATCCGCGTGCTTCTCAAAAAGCACTGGTACACGTCCTATCCCGATGCGCCCATCCCCGACAGCGATCTGGGGCAGAATAAGGGCGCGGGTCAGGATTATTCCAAGCTGCTTCTTTCCCAGATCAAGCCGGATTACGAAACGGACAAATGGTACCGTGGTTCGGATGTGGACGGCTACGAATGTTGGTATTACAAAGAGATTGTCGCTCCGAATGAGTCTGCCGACCCGTTGTTCAGGACCTTCAAACTCGAATGGGACGACGCCGAGCAGGTCGCCAATCAGAATTATATCGGCGGCATCGAGGTGTTTGCCGAGGCATTGCAGGCGGAAAATGTAGTGGTAGCAAAGGATTCGAGCGGTATGATTGTGAAATGGCCCAATGGCCTGACATTCTCTGCTGACTAGGGAGGTGCGTGCAGTATGAGCGGTCAATTTCTAAAAAAAGCCGTCGCGATCACCGTCGCGGCAGCGCTGTGCGCATCCACAGGCTTTTTCGGCTACAAGGCTTACGCGGCAACTTATCAGCTCGCGGGTCGTCTCAACGATTCGGAGCATGTCTACGTACAGGGCGATGATACCAAATCCATTGCCATTACCGACAACTTCTTCGGCAGCTACGGCTACAATCAGGCGGTTGCCGACGGCGAGGTTTTTGTCCCGGGGGATAAACTTTCCGAAGGCAAGGTGGACATTGAGAATAAAACGTCCGAATCGTTCAATCTCTATCTCTATGCCATGCCGACAGCCAAGTCAAAGATGTCCGACTGGCTTGCCAAAAACGGCGGTTTGACTCCCTTCGACGCCGATACCCTTTCCGCCAAGAACAGCGATCTTCTCAAAGAGATTTCTCTGGAGGTCTATTACACGCCGGACGGCGGCGAAAGCAAGCGCATCTATCCCCCCGAAAGCAAGGGCGACGGCGCGCTCGGCACAATGGACGGCGCGGATGGCATGGCGCAGAGCAGTGCGATTGATATCGGTAAAACCGGTGATATTGATAAGATGGAGGATTTGACCAGTCTTCTTGATTCGATGAAAGCAGCCATTGATCTCGGTACATTCCAGCCGGGAGACAAGGGAACCCTTTCCTTTGAACTTGTGATTTCTCCCGATGCCAAGGGTATCATCGACAATTCCAGTGGAACCGCCAAATACAGCGGCTTTGTCGGTGCTGTAGCAATGGTGGACTGGGTGTTTGTCGCGGCAAACACAGAATTCGTCTTGCCCGATGAACCGCCAAAGCCGACGCCTCCCGTACCCCGCACAGGTGAAGAGACGTTGCCCTATACGGCAGCGGCGGTTGCCTGCGGACTTGGCGCATTGGGCATTTACGCAACGGCATTCCGCAAACGCAAAAAAGACATGGCGGAATAAATACAATTCAGACAGAAACCCAAGAAAAAGAGGCCAGTCCACGAAAATGCACTGGCCCCTTTTCAAACGAAAAGGAGGAAGGCATTATGGAAACCAAGAAAAAAGGCGGTTTATTTGCCGGCGTGATGATAGGCTTGCTCATGATCATCGGAGGAACGATACTTCTCTGGTGGAACGAGGGCAATAACGTGCGCAACATCAAAACCACTGACGAAGTGGAAAAGAATGTAGTGGAAATCACATCGGAGAGTGACTGCGCGCAGTACAGCGGACAGTTGGTAGCTGTAGGCGGCAAGTTTACGGTGGAAGACAAGGCTCTTTCTGACGAAGCGTTTGCCGTCAGTATTCATTCCGCCGCGCTGGACAGAGTAGTGGAAATGTACCAGTGGGAAGAGGAACAAGACACCGACGACGATGGCAATACCACCTATTCCTACAAGAAAGTGTGGAGTGAAGAATTGATCGATTCTTCCAGCTTCACAAAGGGTCACGATAATCCCACATCGGTCGAATACAGCAGCGAAAGCTTCTACGCCGAGACAGTCAGACTGGGCAATTATCTTTTGAGCAGCAGTCAGATCAGCCAGATGGCGACCGACAAGGTCATCTCTCTTTCGGACGACACAGTATCCATTCCCGAAGGCTACCAGATCAAAGGCAAGTATGCCACCAGTTCGGCAGACATTGACAAGCCCCAGATCGGCGACGTGAGAATTTCATGGAAATACAACGGCTGGAAAGAGGTCAGCCTGATCGCAAAGGTTTCGGGAGACAGCTTTGTGAGCTATACATCAAAAGCAGGCAAAAATGTCAATTATGTGACCGAAGGCAACCGCACGGCCGCTGAAATGATAGAGGATATGCGCACACAGGATAAGATTATGAAATGGGTGCTCCGTCTGATCGGCTTCATGCTGGTCTTCTCCGGCTACGTGTCGTTTATCTCCCCGCTTACCAAGCTGTTATCGTACGTTCCTTTCCTTGGCAATGTGGTCAATTTCATGTTTGTATTCATTTTGTTCCTGCTGTCGCTGGTACAATCGCTGCTGGTTATCATTATAGCGTGGTTCCGATACCGCCCCCTCCTCAGCATATGTCTGCTGGCAATATGCGCGGTCATCGGTGTTCTCATTTTCATGCTCAAAAAGAAAAAGAATCCTTCCGCACCGCAGGCCGCCTGAGTATTATAAATTAAAAAAATGACAAGGATCCCCCCGACCCGGTTGAAAAATTTCTTTCGACCGGATCGGGGGAATTTTTTTATCTTTTATCTGCACAATTGTACGAACCACAGGCAAAATAAATGGACGGGATAAAACGCGTAAAAGAGGTATTTTGCATACTTGCCGTTGAAATTGCCTCTTTTTCCGTTGTAAAGAATGCATGGAAGGAACGCCAGCGGCGCGAGCATCTGCGTCTGATGGTAATAATACAGCGTTGCGTCGGGGGCGGCGATAAGCTTTGTGATGATATTGTACACATTGACACTGCTGTAGGATATTCCCCCGGTGAGATTGGGGGTCACTATGAAAAATTCAAAAAACACAAATGTCAGCGCCGTAAAACCCAGCCACGCCGCGACGGGACGCCTGCGCAGCAGGTGGAACAGCAATATCGCCGCCACGCCGTATTCCCCGTAGTCGGTGTGCATCAGAAATGCCGCCATGTAACAAATGGCGCAAAACGGCAATCCCAGCAGCAAGCACGCCTTTTTGTTTTGGGCGAGAGAGGATTGGCCGAGCCTTGTGTAAATTGCCTTGGGCAGGTCGGTAATGGAATAGATCGCCGCAAGTCCTAAGAACAGCGTGAAAAACACATTCACATTGTCAGGCGAATACCACTCGCTGCCGTGAACCAGATTGTAAGGCGGCGTACTGATGAGGGCAAATGCCGCCAGCCGCGCCATGTATTTCGGCATGGAATGCGTGTAGTGAGCGCCTTCGGCTATCAGAAAGCAGAATATGGGAAAGGCAAGCCGTCCGATGGAGCGCAGCGGCCAATACATCGGGTCACTGCGCTCTATCAGAAATGCGCCGATGTGGTCGATGAGCATAATTGTCATCGCCAGAATTTTCAAAATATCGGCGCTCAGCACCGTATCAGGGCGATAGGGAAGTGCCGGAGCAACCATTTTTTCTTCCTTCATTTTGTCAACCACCTTTTGTCGGAAACCACGGAAATCAATTTTGATGGGTACGTCTGTTGAATTTGCCTCTCTGCAACGTAAACCGGCTGTCCCACCATTTCATAATAAACGCAGCTTTGCATGAATTCCGTCGGATCTTCGACCGGCAGATGATAGGCAAGCACCGCCTTGACGTAGGCCGCTTCGGGCGACATATCGTAAAACCGAGCGATTGGGCTGTGTTTCATCTGCTGCTGGGAGGAATATATCTCGCTCTCGGAGTGTTTGAATGAACCCAGCCACAGCTGCGTGCCGGACCGGGCGCATCTCTGCGCAAATTTCAGCAGGGAGGTATCTTCGCCTTCCGTGCAGGCGGTAGCGCAGTGATAGCCGTAATTCACCACCGCCGCAAAGCCTTCGGTGTCAATTGCCGAATAGTCCATTCCGGGATAGGAGCGCAGCAGCATTACCTTCCGGCGGCTTACATCCACCTCTCCCCCGGCAATGGGCGACAATTCCCCCGCAAGCTCCGAAGCGCCGGGATTCAGCGGTGAATTTTCCGGCACGAAAATTCCGTCTGTCATTCGGCCGAAGCAGCCTCCGCCGTAGGAAGAAAATTCGTCGCTGAAGCAGTCCGCAGAGAGCAGTCGCGTGGCCAAATAAATCACTTGCGCCTTGTCGCGGTTCCTGCGGTACGAGACAAACACGCCCTTCACGCCCCCGCCAAGTATATAATCCACCGACGCGCGGAAATTGGGCAGGGCATTGCTTGCGGGGTCATTCACGGGACGGTCGGCGGCGGTCAGCACAATCGGACGGGATGTGTGCCGCATCAGCAAGCCCATTGCCGCCGCCGTATAAGCCAGCGTGTCCGAGCCGTGGGTTATGATGATTCCGTCAAAGGCAGATATATTGACAGCATAAAGCGCCGTGTATAAAAGATTCCACACGCCGCAGGTGAGATTTTCGCTCAGTATGCTGTACGGGTTGATCACTTCGAATTCGCAGCCGGAATATTCCGGAAACGCCCTACGGAATTCGCGTATGAGTATATAGGGAGAATCGCTCTTTATCCCCCGGACGCCGTCGCTGCATGTGCTGCCGATGGTTCCGCCGGTCAGCACGACAAGTATTTTCCCTTTGCCAACTGTCATTGAGAATTCCTCCGAATATTTGAAATAATTTGCTTGTCAGTCAAATACATTTTATTATATTTAGCAGAATCAGTCAAGTAGTTAAGCCAGGGAAATCAATTTTGGTGGGACGCATGTTGAATTCGCCCCTCTGCAATGTAAATCGGGGGGCAGGGCGAATTTCGATTGGGTACGTAGTTTTGTTGCGCCCGGATATATCATAGTCGTGGTGTATTGCGGCGATGGGCTTCTGCCCCTGTTTTCCGCTTTGCAAGCGAAAAACTACCCCGGCAGGGCACCTGCCCTGCACCCGCCAGGAGGTCCAGACCCCCTGGA
>ONYN01000006.1 GCA_900322085.1 uncultured Eubacteriales bacterium
AAAAAATGTCAGCCGCGCCATTTTGCAACATTTATCAGGCACGACTGACATTTTTGTTATTCTTTTCATCAGAAGCCAAATGGCTCTTATTTATTCCCGAAAGGCGATTCCACCGGCCAAAATTCCGTCCAGCCTGGATGCAAAATCCTCATCGCTGGAGTAGCCGCTCTTATTGAGTTTGTAATACTCGTCGATGGCGAGCAGGTTCCATTCGCAGTCGGAATAATTTGTCAGATTATGCAAAAATTGAACGCAGCCGCCCTTGTCAATCTGACCGGAGCGGTACTTGTCGCGGATGATCCCTATCAACGCACGCTGCACGGTGTTTCCCGCTGAACGGTCGGCTTTGTAATGCCCCTGAAGATTGTAAAAAATCACGTCGGTTACAGCCTCCTGCCCCTTGTCGAGCGAGAGAAACACATCGGTAAAAATATATGGCACATCGGATTTTCTGAGAGCCCGCGTCAGAAAGGCACGCAGATCGTCCAGCGTCAAAAGCCCCATTTCAAGTCCCACTTCAAATAGATCCATTTGTTCGTACGGCGTCATTTTTTATTCACTCCATATTTTTCTTACTGAATGGAAGTATAGCATAAATTGGCGCCGTTGTAAACAGCAAACGCAAAATTTTATGAAATACTGAAGGAGAGTTTATAAAAAATATGGAAAAAATAACACGCTGCGACTGCCACCTTCACACCGATAATTCTTTTGACAGTGAAACGCCTGCCGAACGTCAAGTCGACCGGGCGCATGAACTTGGCATTGAATACATAGCCATCACCGACCACTGCGATATATTGGAATGGAGCGACTTAAATATCGCACGTTCCAACGCGCAGGCCGCCGAGTTGAACAGGAAATACGACGATCTCACTGTGCTGAGGGGAATTGAACTCGGCGAGCCGCTTCAGTCGCCCGAACAAACCGCCATTGCACTGGGACTCTGCGAATACGACTTCGTGCTATGTTCTCTGCACAATATCGCCGGGGAAGAAGACTTCTATTATCTGCATCCGGACGAGGAGCAGGCATACGATCTCATCGGCAGATATTTTGATGAACTGCTTGAAATGGTCCGCTGGAATGCATTCGATTCACTCGCGCACTTCACATATCCGCTGCGTTACATCACCGGCCGCGACGGCGTAAGGGTGGATATGTCCCGCTTTCAGCCGATCATACGCCGCATTCTCTCCGAACTTGCCGCAAACGGAAAGGCTCTGGAAATCAATACCTCCGGTCTTCGCAGCCCTGACGGATTCCTTTTGCCCACGGTGGAATATGTAAAGCTCTTCCGCGAGCTTGGCGGCCGATACATCACCCTCGGAAGCGACGCGCATGTGGCCGAACACATGGCAGTCGGAATGAGTGAGGGGATCGCCGCCGCCAAAGAGGCGGGATTTGACTGCGCGACGGTTTTTGTAAACAGGCAACCGGTTGAATTATTGTTTGATTGATTTTTGCAAAAATGGCAAAATAACAGCAGCCTTCCGCATTGGTTGCATGCGGAAGGCTGCTGTATGACATGCAGACAATTGATTTTAGAGCCTGCTGACGTACGTGAAGAGATACGTCAGCAGGCTCTTACAATCATCATGAAGCCAGCCGATAGCCCTGACCCCATACGGTCTGAATGTAATTCTGTCCCTCGGTGGCTCTGCGGAGCTTGCCGCGAAGATTGCTTATATGCACGTTGACTGTGTTGTCCTCGCTGAAATACTTTTCTCCCCATACCGCCTCGAAAATGTTGGTCTTGCTGAATATCTTGGAGGGACTTTTGAGCATCAGTTCCAGAATACCGTATTCGATGGAGGTCAGCTCTATATGGACTCCCCTGACAGTTACCTCGCGGGTATCGAGATTCAGCTCGACGTCCTTGTAGGTGAGAATTCTGGCTTTGCTCTTGCGGCAATGCCTGATGTCGCGTTCGGCGGATTCCAGCGCGCCGTCAACCGCTTCGGGACGTTCGCAGGAACAGAGCAGTTCCACCTTTGCCCCGTCCAGTCCTGTGGAGGCGTAATTGATGACGTATCCCGAACGGGTGAGCAATGCTTCGATATTTTCTTCCATACAGCCATCTTCTTCAATAATAAAAACCTTGTAGGTCAATTGCATAGGTAATATACCTCCCTGCGTTATAAATCATCTGATCTTCATATGATCGCAGGGTATAAAAAAGCCCGCGACCTTTCCCAATCCATCCCGACAACAGAAAATTGGAAAACGCGCAGGTATATGGCAGAGCATTTTTCCGCGGGCGAAAATACGCACACAAAAATGCCATGTATTTAAACAGCAGCGTCCAATTTACGCATCGTATCATGTTATCAGGATAATTGCCAATATGTTGTTGATTTTTTGCCAACGCTCAAAAAGCGCAGACAAATAAGCCTTCCGTCAAGAGGGCATTAAAATATAAAATAACGTATTGGCACAACGAATCTGATGACATGCTTTTTATGAAAATCCGAAAGAAAATCATAAAAAACAAATCAAAGACTCGCGTACCCCTTTATACCATGATACTTACGCATTGAATACACTCCTTTTCAAATCATTCTTTGAGTCTATGGTAACATTTCATTCAAAATTTGTCAAGTAAAATTTTCCATCTTAAGGATTTCTTAAGAATTGAACCTGCTGCCTCTGTCAGAACAGCAAAAAACGAAAATGCCCGGCACATGGCTGCGTAGAGTCATGTCATCGGGCATTGCACTGCTTATTTTATCAACGAATCAACAAAAGTATCCTACATGTTATAATGAAAAATAAAGAGAAATCAGGACAATTCAACTAATAACACATTTGCCGTCCCATTGCCAAAATAGCTGTCAGTTTTGTCTACCTAACCTGTTCACCAAAAACGTCGCGTTCGACAAACAGATCGTTGACCGTTACATTAAAGACCTCTGAAAATCCCTTCAGTTCAATGTCTGTAACAGTGCGCAGTCCGTCCTCTATTCTGGAAATGGAACCGCGGCAGACATAAACTCCCTTTTCGTCAAGTTTGTCTGCAAGATCCTGCTGGCTCATTCTGCGAGTGACGCGCAGAATACGAATGTTTTCACCTACAATGTTGTTTTTTTCACCGTTAATAATACGCGGCATTCATATCACCTCTAAAAAAATTAAAAGCCTTGCCACCGGTAAAAATCATTAAAAGACGCAGATATCACATGTCATCGGCATGTCAGAATGTTTAACGGTGGCGGATAAATAATGCATTGTTGATTTCCAAGCATTACTCCGATACGCCAATATGCTTTTACTTTGCCCCGGGAAACTGTAGGATTGATCTCCGCTGGCAATGGTCAAGGCAAAATCCCACGGACATCGCCTTCATTGAGTGATACAAAAGAGCATCACTAACCCATGATTATTATACTACATCAAATAAAATTTTGCAATATCTTTTTATACACAAAACAACTATTTCATAGCAAAAAACAAATAAATTAACAAAAAGTCAAAGAAAAGTACAAAATAAAAAAGACAAATAACGCATATAATCACTTGATAAGCTGTTCTCTCATATAGTTAATGATTCTGCGTTCGCGTCTTGACACCTGAACCTGCGTCATGCCCAGTGTCCGGGCGACGAATGACTGCGTTTTTCCGGCAAAATACCGCAGTCTGATGATCTCGCGATCGTTCTCCTCCAGCCCGGATATGGCCTCCCTCAGGGCGACGACATCCACAAGCGTTTCGTCGAACCGTTCGGACGGGACGTCCTCCTGAAATTCCTCGCCGTCGCGTTCCGCGGTGAGCGAAAGCACCGGACGTGAAGCCTCTATTGCCTCCGCGATGTTTTCCGGTTCAACACCAAGCCTTTCGGCAAGCTCGCCGACTGTCGGGTCGCGACCTTCCGCACTGCGGAATTCCGCTTCGGCGCGATGTATTTTAAGGCCCAGATCGCGAAGGCTCCTGCCGATCCTTACGGTGCCTCCGTCGCGGAAAATGCGGCGGATTTCACCCAGAATGGCGGGAACGGCATAAGTGGAAA
Organism: uncultured Eubacteriales bacterium; assembly: GCA_900322085.1. Lineage (GTDB taxonomy): Bacteria > Bacillota > Clostridia > Oscillospirales > Acutalibacteraceae > RUG762. The sequence goes on from ONYN01000006.1 coordinate 4,007, forward strand.
ATCTGACGTTGCGGCTGCTGTCATAGCCTGCCGCCGCCTTCACCAGACCTTCGCACCCCGATTGATAGAGATCGTCATACTCGACGCCACGCCCCATGTAACGGCGAGCGCAGGCGTGAACCAGTCCGATGTTTTCAGTGACAAGCTTTTCCTGTTCAGCCGTCATGGCGATATCTCTGCGCGACGCGCTTTTCCATGGTGACGGTAGTGCCTTTGCCCACCGCCGAGCGGACACGGAGCTTGTCGGTAAAGCTCTCCATCACCGCAAATCCAAGCCCGGCTCTTTCACTGCCGCCTGTGGTGAAAAGCGGTTCCCTCGCCCGTGACACGTCGGGAATGCCGCAGCCTTTGTCCTTGATCGACACGCAGATACGTCCGTCATCAAAGATTTTGGCTTCTATCCATATATTGCCAATTGTGTCGCGGTAGGCGTGGACAATGCAGTTGGTGACGGCTTCGGAAATGGCCGTTTTGAGGTCGGTCATTTCCTCTATGGTGGGATCAAGCTGCGCCATGAATGCCGCAACTGCCGTGCGGGCAAAGCTCTCGTTTGCCGAGTTGCTGGGAATGACCAGCTTCATCTCGTTTCTTGCTTTAGCTTTCATTATTTATTATACCCTCGCTTTTTTGATATATAATCATCATTTATTATGTTAATAAGAATGATTTGTAAATTTGAAATAAAAAAATCAGTGTAAAAATATGGATTGTCTTTTGGCGGGTTAAAACACATCCAGCCTGCCTATGCCTGCAAGCTTCATCATACGTTCGATCATGGGGGGAGCGTTTATTACACGAACGGTGCCTCCGTATGCCGCAGCGTTTTTGTATCTGCCCATTATCAGCCCTATGCCGGACGAATCCATAAATCCTATGCCCCCGAAATCAAGCACCAATGTTCCGGGACGCATCATTTCCGCTTCGCGGTCTATGCTTTCCCGGAACTCCGCAGCGGAATGGTGGTCGATCTCGCCCGACAGGGAGGCTATCAGCGTATCGCCTTTTCTTTCAAAAATCACCGACATGTGATCCTTTCCTTTCTGCGCATAAAAAAAGCGCATGAGTTATCCTTGTCCAAGAGAATAACTCATGTGCAATAAAAATTAGCGCAGAATATGGCGAAAAAATTTTACAGACCGAATTTTTTTGTAATGTCTGAAGGAATCTTATCTCCAAGGCCTCCCGGCAGCTTGCCCGCGAGATCTTTGAAGTCCACCTTTGCTACCGCGTCAAAAGCCTTTTCGCACTCCGCCTTGGGCAGCTTGGTTTCATTTACGAGGAAGTTGATGGCGTCCTCCTTGCTTCTGATGGTTCCTGCCGCGCTCTTGAGCTTTTCAATAGCGTCCTGAAGCTTCTTGTCCATAATGTCACCCCCTTTCTTACGTGATTTATATTTTACACCACTACCCGGATTTTGTACAGATCTTAAAATTATTTTTTTCCGAAAAAACTCATACCATCAATGAACATTCACTTCTTTGAAAAAACGACAACAAAAAAGCGCCACCTTTTCAAAAAGATGACGCTGTGTGTGTTTGATATGGGATTGTACACGGTGGATTTATATTTTTGGGGGATAGTGTGATAAATCAGAATTTACCAACGCCTCATATTTTTTGCAAACTTACTGGTATAAGATTGCTTTAGTTCTTCTGCTGATATACCATAGCAAAGCAAAACATCATTGTAATACATGAGGACATCCGCTAATTCTTCAATGAGGCAGGCTCGTAGTTCCTCGTCTTGACACGCCGTTTCTCCGCCATGTTTCTTGATTATATCTATTACTTCTCCAATTTCTCCCATCATCCAAAGCAGCTTGTTTTTGCCAACTTCAGGAGATATCGTTTCCCATATATCTTTATACTTATCCTGCAACGCCTTTTGCATTTCAAGCATTTCATTGATTCCAAAATCATCCATCATGTTCACCTTATCAAATCCCGATTTGTCGAGAACATTCTACCACATCAATCATGTAAAGTCAAGCAAAACCCACCGCTTTTTTTCACGGCTTATTTTTACATGATTCCCGAAACGTCTCGTGGAAAGCTATCAAACAAGACCCCTCTCCAGTTCATCAAATCACCGATAAAACCGTCTCTAACTGGCTTTGTTCGTAGTTTTTTACTCATTCAAAAAACCTGCGGATTATAATACTTCTCCTATCTGGAAAAAATATGAGGTTACGTCTTTTTTCTCTGACGTAACCTCACGGTTTTCGCGTAACTATTCCCGCAAATGCGGCTTGACGAACGTACCTGTCATACCTTTTGGGCAGTTGCAGTTGAACCTTCCCGCCGCATTGCGAATCAGAAATCCGCTTTCCGCCCAGTCCTTCTTCACCGCGTCGAAACCCGGCACGTATTTTCTCGAAATCAAAACTTCCTCGCCGCTCCGCAGGACGGCAAGAAAACGGGCGCCCGGCGCAGGCTGTATGCTGCTGACTTTTATCAGATTCAGAAGCATGGATCCGGATATGCGTAGGTCTGTGTGCTGGCATACATAGCTGCCCGCCTTTTGGCGTTTTAACAACAATTCGATTATTAGAGACTGAGAGCCTGCCGATCCGGAATCGTCATCATGACAGTCGTTCCGCCGCCGTCCCGTGGGGTCACCTCAAGCTTTCCGCCGCACATCATTTCCAGCCGCTGCCGGATATTGCTCAGCGCAATATCCGGTTCGGAATCCTCCGCGGGGGCAAATCCGGGACCGTTGTCCTCCACGGTGATCACGCTGCCGTCATCCGTGTGGCGCGTCTGAATCAAGACGTGAAGCGGACCGGCATACGGGTTCATGCCATGCTTGACGGCGTTCTCCGCAATGGGCTGCAGGGTCAGCGGAGGCAGGCGGAAATTGGTAAACGGCGTATCGTACTCCACGATAAGCAGCTCCTCATACTGCGCCTGCTCCACGGACAGGTATGCGCGGGTATGCTCCAGTTCAGCAGTAAAGGGAATGGCGCTGTCGCTGGCAACAGCATTGAAGTTTTTGCGCAGGTAGTTTGTGAAATCCATGGTGACCTGCCGGGCCTTCTGCGGGTCAAGATTGCACAGGCTGTAGATGCTCATCAGGGTATTGTAGATAAAGTGCGGCCGCATTTGCAGCACCATGACGCTGGCGCGCTGACGGGCGATTTCCTGCTGCTGCCGAAAGGAACGCTCCACCTGATCAGTTAAAAGAAAGACGAACATAAAGAGAACAGCCACTGATGTGCCGAATACGATCAGCAGCAGACCGTAGAAGAACATCTGTATCAGCATGCAGAACAGCGGTACCACAAAATAAATGAGAAAGGCGATCCGTTGCCGGTGTGTGAGTGCGGCACGGCAGCGATAGAGACCGAAAATGTTCGC
>ONYN01000004.1 GCA_900322085.1 uncultured Eubacteriales bacterium
TAACTTCACGACCCTTGTAATAGCCGCAGTTACTGCAAATGCGGTGAGGTCTCTTGTACTCGCCGCAATGAGAGCACTTCACGAGTGCGGGAGCATCGAGCTTCCAAACACTTGAACGTCTGCTGTTTCTTCTTGCCTTAGAAGTTTTTCTCTTTGGTACCGCCATTTTTCAGCACCTCCTTGATTAGAATAAAACCATCAGTCTTCATCTTGCAACAGCTCGTCAAGAGCTGCCATTCTGGGATCAACCGCTTCTTTTTTACAGCCGCAGCTGCCCTCGTTGAGATTTTGTCCGCATCGGGGACAAAGTCCGAGGCAACCCTCGGAACAGAGGTGCTTGATAGGCATCTCAAGAAGAATATCATCTCTGACCAGACTGAAAAGGTCGAGAGTGTACCCCGCCACAATGATAATGTCGTCTGTGTCCTCATTTTCGGCGGAAAGCGCCAGCGTGTGAACGAAATCCTGCCGGAAGGATTTATCCGCCACGGCAAGACATCTGTCGCACGGCTTGGAATAATGGAACTCCGCCGTATAGCAAACCTCCACCAGACCGCCGGTATTTTTAACCTGACCCCTGACCATGACAGGCGAAACGACCAGCTGCTCCCCTTCGGCGGAGAGATCGTCATATACAAAGCACTCGTCAAAATCAAGGCTGCTGTCAGGATTGACAAATACATCATTCAACTCTAGCGGCATAACACACCTCGTAGATCATTATACACTCGATAATATATTATAAAGAATCAAGTCGGCTTTGTCAATAGGATTTTTCAAATTTGTTGTTACTTAATTTCAGCTAACTTGAAAATCTCCTCAGGGAAGTCGGCCGAATCCGCCGAAATGGAGAATTTAATGTTGACCTTTGCGGAGTCGGTGAGCATCTTGATCTTGGCCAGGAAAGATGTGAGAGCGTTGAGATCAGCGCCGCCGATCTTCAGAGTGGAATCAACCAGAATGTCGGTAATATCGTAATTGCCGGCGCAAAGACCGCTGATGAAGCCGTAGAATCCCTCATATCCGGATATGCCATAGCCCTCGATATTGACAAGTCTTGCGTTGTGGTCCACATCAAATGTGAGTGTGTCGCCCTTTTCGATGCAGACGACGTTGCCCTTGGAATTGACGACAGCTTCGTGCGTCAGTTCGATGAGCTTCTTTGTCTTGCCGGAGCCTTTTTTACCTGTGAGAAGTGTGATCATTTTACATGACCTCCTAAGAGAATTTTTAATTTTCGGAAGCACACTCAGGCGCTTCCATTGTGCTGTTGAGTATATGGGCGGAACAAAACGGCGGCTTTGCGTATGGCAGCATTTCAAAGAGACGCCGTTCTGACCCGTTATACGCTTTTGATAAAAGGATTACTCGCCCAGTCTTGCTTCGAGCGCTTCCTTTTCCGACTCATAGCCGGGCTTGCCGAGCAGAGCAAACATATTCTTCTTGTAAGCCTCCACACCGGGCTGATTGAAGGGATTGACGCCCAGGGTGTATCCCGAAATGGCGCACGCCTTTTCAAAGAAATAGATCAGCCAGCCGAGTTCAAATTCGTTTGCCTCGGGGATGGAAACCACAATATTCGGCACGCCGCCGTCATTGTGAGCAAGCACTGTCCCCTGGAACGCCTTTTTGTTGATATAGTCCATGGTCCTGCCGGCAAGGAAATTCAACCCGTCGCCGTTGCCTTCCGCCTCGCCCATCACCACTTCGCTCTTCGACTTTTCTATCTGAACGACCGTTTCAAACAGGTTGCGCCGGCCTTCCTGAATATACTGACCCAAGGAGTGAAGATCGGTGGAAAAGATCACCGAATCGGGCAGCAGACCCTTGTTGTCTTTGCCTTCGCTCTCACCGAAGAGCTGCTTCCACCATTCGCTCATCAACTGGAAGTAAGGCTCGTAACTGACCAGAAGCTCGGTGACGTAGCCCTTGCGATAGAGGATGTTTCTGACAGCCGCATATTTGTAAGCGGGATTCTGTTCGATATCGGTGGAGCAAAGCTGATCCTGCGCCTCTTTTGCGCCTGCCACAAGCTTGTCTATATCCGCGCCGGCAACCGCGATGGGAAGCAGACCGACTGCGGTCAGTACGGAGAAACGCCCTCCCACATCGTCCGGAACGACGAATGTCTCATAGCCCTCGGCGTCGGCGAGCTGCTTGAGGGTACCCTCCTGCTTGTCGGTGGTGCAGAAAATTCTCTCCCTGGCGCCCTCCTTGCCGTACTGCTCCTCCAGCATGCCTCTGAGCACACGGAAAGCAATGGCAGGCTCGGTGGTGGTGCCGGATTTGGAAATCATGTTGATGGAAACTCTCTTGCCCTTGCACAGCTCGATGATCTCATTGAGCGAAGTGGAGCTGATGGAATTTCCCGCAAAAAATATCTGAGGTGTATCCTTGCAGAGCAGGTTGTAATTGGGTGACTTGAGGAATTCGATAGCCGCTCTTGCCCCCAGGTAAGAACCTCCTATGCCTATGACGATGAACACATCGCTGTTTTGCTTTATCTTTGCCGCAGCCGCCTTGATACGGGCGAATTCTTCCTTGTCGTAATCGGTGGGAAGTGTGAGCCAGCCAAGCTTATCGTTACCGAGACCTGTCCCGTTATGAAGAGTTTCGTGTGAATATGCGATTTGTCCCGCCATTGCTCCGAATTCATGCTCCGAAACAAAATCGGAAATATACTTGCAATTTAATGTAACAGCCATTGTGAATAGCCTCCTAAAAATAGATACATGAATAATATACATGATATCTTCCGACTTTGCAAGTCACAGCTTGTAAAATTTGAATTATTTTCATGTTTTTCATAAAAAGTTTAAAATTTTTTAGGAGCATTTTCCGCAATTCATAAAACAAGCCCGGATACGGCATTTTATTTTCTCAGCCGTGTCCGGACTTGTCATGAAAAACCATTGTATTGCGCGGATTATATGCTATTTTCTTCTGCCCTTTTTATCACCCGCATCGTAAAATTGGACAGGGTCCCAATTTGCAGCCCGGTCTATTTCCTCTGTCAACAAGGAATTGTTCCACTCCTGTGCATAATCCTTGTTATACATATTACATTCAAACCACTCTGCGCCCTCCCAATTGACAAAATATCTGTCTTTATATATGCCATAGATCGTCTGTTGCAGTCCATCAATCGGTTTGTCTTCAACGTAATGCCCTGACGCGGTTATTGCCATCAGGCTCACGGAAGTGACAACATATTTGTCCGGCTTGATTGCCATCGCGGCATTATATGCCGGAATATAGTTTGGCGGCTATACTTTCACTGCCGCCTTCCGTTATAGAAAACGCTGACAGATTCTTAAAAGTAACGCTTTTCTGAAGATTTTTATGTTCTTTTGCAAATTGATAAAAATTTACCTTTTGTGGTCAGTCTCTTAACCTTTTCTAAACCTTTGGCAACTATCATTAAACACGAAAGGAACGGTGAGATAAATGGCAAATACAATTCTCAAGACAGAAGGCATATCAAAGAAGTACGGAAGCACTCAGGTGCTTAACAATGTAAGCATTACGCTGGAAAGCGGAAGGATATACGGACTCATCGGCGTCAACGGCGCGGGCAAGACCACCCTCATGCGTCAGATTCTCGGACTCTCGGTGCCGACATCGGGCGAAATCGAGCTTTTCGGCAAGCGCGGCAAGGCCATCTCAAAGGAACGCAGCCGCCTGGGCTGCCTGATTGAATCGCCCGGTCTGGTGCTCAACCTCACGGCAAAGCAGAATCTTCACCTTCACCGCATCATGCACGGAATCGCCGACGCCGACATAGAGGACAAGCTGCTCGAAACGGTCGGACTTGCCCACACCGGCAAAAAGAAGGCAAAGGATTTCTCACTCGGCATGAAGCAGCGTCTGGGCATAGCCATCGCCCTGCTGACCAATCCCGAACTGGTCATTCTCGACGAACCGATCAACGGACTCGATCCGATTGGCGTCGTAGAAATACGAGAGCTGATTAAAAAGCTCTGTGACGAAAAGGGCATGACCATTCTCATATCCAGTCACAACCTGCCCGAGCTTTATCAGTGCGCCACCGACTACATCATCATCGACCACGGCGAGATCAAAGAGGAAATCAGCCTGGAAGAACTGGAGGAAAAATGCAGACATTATCTGCTCATAGAAACCCCCGA
>ONYN01000009.1 GCA_900322085.1 uncultured Eubacteriales bacterium
CGATGCGCGTAATCGCGCCGATATATGTGCCGCAGCGGGTATCCAGAATGACATAGCGGTTCATATTCTTGAGTGACCGGAATATCTGCCGCCAGCCGGAAATACTGACGTTGGGAGTGTAGAGCTGATCGACAATTCCCTCGCCCGCTTCGATATCCATGCATTTATCCCTGCATTTTTTGACCTTGCCGATCCTGCTGACAGGGCAGATGCGGAATCCATCGAGCTGAAAATCGTCCTCTATCGCCCCGAGAAGGAAATCCTCGCTCACCTTGAGCGGGAATAAATGAATGTTCCAGTCCCCTTCATTTTCCATAAAGACGCGGGAGATCCTGTGCGGCATGACGCATTCGGAAAGCCGCCTGAGAATTTTTGCTTTTTTCATCCGGCCAATCCTCCGGTCATCAATACTTCACAGGCTTATTGGTAAGGTACTTCTTGACCATGAGCGCGACCTTGAAGATAATGGCGTGATCGAATTCGCGCAGGTCAAGACCGGTGAGCTTCTTGATCTTTTCCAGACGGTAGACAAGGGTATTTCTGTGGACAAAAAGCTTGCGGGAGGTTTCGGACACGTTCAGATTGTTCTCAAAGAACTTCTGAATGGTGAAGAGCGTTTCCTGATCCAGCGACTCGATGGAGCCCTTCTTGAAAACCTCCTTGAGGAACATTTCGCAGAGCGTGTCGGGAAGCTGGTAAATCAGTCTGGCAATACCGAGATTCTCGTAGGAAACGATGGTCTTTTCGGTGTCGAAGATCTTGCCGATTTCCAGTGCCATCTGCGCTTCCTTGAAGGACGCGCCGAGATCCTTGATGCCGGATACCTGCGTGCCGATACCGACAATGCAGTGGGTGTAGAATTCGCTGGACAGCGTATCCACGATAGAACGCGCCAGCTGCTCAAGATTCTTCAGCTCGATGCCCGCGTGGGTTTCCTTGATAATGGCAATCTCGCGCTCGTTGATGCTGATAATGAAATCCTTGTTCTTGTCCGGGAAGAGATTCTGGATAATGTCAAACGTGGCGACGTCCGGCTTGGATACGGTACGCACCAACAGGCAGACGCGGTTGACGTCAGTGTTGAAATGCAGCTCACGCGCCTTGAGATAAATGTCGCCCGGAAGAATATTGTCAAGAATCAGGTTCTTGATGAAGTTATTGCGGTCGAACTTCTCGTCATAGTACTGCTTGATAATGACCAGCGAATTGGCGAGAATCCCGGCGTATTTCATCGCAAGATCATCCGTGCCTTCGACAAAAACCGCTGTTTCGGCAGTCGGCTGCGAACCGAAGGGACGGTAGCTGTAGCCGTTATGCACAAAGCTCTCGCCCTGTCCGATCTGCTCCACAGGGACGTCGTTGGTCACCTTTCCCACGCGGCCGAGATCGCTGCAGGCGAGAATGGTGCCGGAAGACTCCACTACGCCGATTGTCCTGTCGATAGAATCCCTCATCTGATGAATCACTGTCTGATATAATCTGTTAGGCATTTTAAACTCCTCACTTCCTGTAATGATGAATGGAATGGATTTTGGTCAAAATGACCATTGTGCCAAAACTTTTTACTTCATATACATTTTACACAAAAGTGAGTGATATTTCAAGTGTTTTATTTAAACTTTTCAAATTTCTTATTTTTCCAACAAAAACGTGCCATTATGTGTGCAATTCGACTAAAAAAATGTAAGCATTCAGCAAAAACAAAATGCCGGCATTCCATTTCACCGAAGCGAAACCGAATGCCGGCATATGATTCAATTTACGTGATCAGGCAAAACCTGCAACAACCGCTTATTAGTTAACCACGTTAACTTATCAGTTAACGATAGCAAGCTCGGTCTCCTTGTCGAAGATGTGGATCTTGCTGTTAACGAGAGCAACCTTGACATGGTCGCCAGCCTTGGTCTTGGAAGTAGGCGCAACGCGGGCAGTAACATTGGAGCCGAGAGCGTTAAGGTACAGGAATGTTTCGTTACCCATCAATTCGGTAACTTCAACGTCTGCCTCGATGCAACTGTCAACATATCTCTCGATATATTCAGGCTCGTCATGTACGTGTTCCGGACGGACGCCGAGAACAAC
>ONYN01000045.1 GCA_900322085.1 uncultured Eubacteriales bacterium
AAAATTTCATTTGCCTATTGACAAATCATTGTCAATGAGTTAGAATGAAACTGAAAATATGATTGAACTGTCTTCAGGGCGAGGTGAAATTCCTCACCGGCGGTAATGTGGGTTAACCAATGTCAATTGGTCATCCATTAGTCCGCGCGCGAAAGCTGATTCGGTGTGATTCCGAAACCGACGGTAATGCATTTCCGAAATGTGCCATGTGGCACTTCGGCTGCAAAAGTCCGGATGAAAGAAGATATGTGCAAGCTACGCCGCCAAATGTCTTGTGAAGTGAGGCGGCCAACACCTGCATATGTTACAGCCCTGCGATTTGTTTCAAATTGCAGGGCGTTTTCTTTGCGCAGACAGTCCGACAAAAGAAAGGTGTTGTTTTTTTATGAAACAGACAATGAAAATCGAAAGCCAATCCGAAAAACGTGTGAATCACACACGACGTATGGTAATGACAGCCATACTGTCGGCGCTGTCGTCGGTGCTGATGTTTTTCAGCTTCAACGTGCCGTTTATGCCGTCGTTCATCAAGATGGATCTGTCCGAGCTTCCGGCGCTGATCGCAGCGTTCTCGATGGGTCCGATACATGGCGCAATTGTATGTCTGGTGAAAAATCTGGTGAATCTTTTCTTTTCCACAACAGGGGGAGTGGGAGAACTGTCCAATTTCCTTCTTGGCGTGTTTTTCGTGGTGCCTGCGGGGATTATCTACAAGCTTCGTCCTAAATTCAGCGGAGCGATAATCGGCAGTATTGTCGGCGCTGCAATGATGGCATTGCTCAGTGTATTCAGCAATTATTATGTGGTCTATCCGATTTACACCGCCTTTCTGCCGATGGATGCGATTATTGGAATGTATCAGGCGATTAATCCCTCGGTTAAGAATCTGTGGGACTGCCTGATAATATTTAATATGCCGTTCACCTTCATCAAGGGGATGGTAAGCGCGGTTATCACCATGGCAGTTTATAAAAAAATCACTCCGCTCATCAACGGCAAGGCGTGATATTGTGTAAGAGTCACAGAATCATAGAATACGCCACAGGCAAAACCGGATGCACATCATTTGCCTGTGGCGTATATTTTTATGGATTCAATCATATTGCGCTCTCATGCCGTCAAGGGTACATTTCACACGTTCGGCAAGCTCCGGCGGATACATCACCGACACTCCGCCGCGCTGCGCCAGTATCCAGCTGATCAGGCCGTCGTTGACGGTTGCCTTTATTCTGACAGTAAAAAAATTGCTGGCGTAGACATTGCAGAAGATATCCTGTCCGAAGCGATCCACTACATGTTCTATGCTGCCGATATTGCAGCGCAGATAGACGTAATCTTCATAGTTGCCGGCGTACATTTCAAATATTCCTTTGAGATAATCGTCCTCGTCGAGGTAATCGCCGTACACACTGAACTGATTGAGTGGACGGGCAGGTTCGTTCAGCACTTCGACCTGCCGCATGCGGTCGAGTCGATAATGCGAAAAGTTGTCATACTTGCCGTAATTTGCCACCAGATAATACTTGCCCTCGTTCCATATAAGTGCGTAAGGACTCACAGTGAATTCGTGCGATTTTCGGGGGACGATTTTGCCCCCTGTTATTGCGTGCCGATAGTAGGAGAAATGTACCTTACGTTTTTTGCATATGGCGTTGTGCAGACTGTCTATGGTGTAAAAGATTCCCTCGTTGCGGTTTTTCGGACGTCCGATGATACCGTTCATCAGGTTGAGTTCTTCCGCCATATGCACGCTTGTGAGTTTTTTCAGGCGTTCGATCATCTCGCATGTTTTCTTTTCTGTGATAAATTCCGAAGATTTAATGGCGTCGACAAGTATGCGCAGTTCGGGCATTTCAAAAAGCCTGCGCCCCCAGAAATAGCCCGGAGGGCAGGTGGATTGCATGATGTCAAATCCGAAGTCAACCAGCGAGTCAATGTCGCGGTAAATGGCCTTTCGCTCACACGTGACGCCCTTTTCGGAGAGCAGCTCAATCAGCTGAGGGGCGCTGAGAGGGTGATATTCGTCGGTCTGTTCGTACAATATCTGCAAAAGAGCGAGAAATTTCTGTTTCTGACTGCCTGCCATTGTTTTCACTGTCCCGTACAATAAGGAAATAAAAAAACAAAACACCCACCGTACCGCTTTGAATCATGCAGCTGTACAGTGGGTATGATGTGAAAGCTTAAAGCTATCTAAAAATCAATCATCAGACAGCTCTTGTAACCTTGCCCGAACGAAGGCAACGGGTACATGCGTGTACTCTCTTGGGAGTTCCGTTTACGATAGCCTTAACGCGCTTTACGTTGGGCTTCCATGTTCTGTTGCTTCTTCTGTGTGAGTGGGAAACCTTGATGCCGAAGGAAATTTCCTTGCCGCAGAAATCACACTTTGCCATGCAAATGCACCTCCTGAAAAATACCGCCCCAAATGGGGTGAAATCTTAATAATCGACCGTGGCTTTTGCCAGGTCGTCCTTGCCTTTTACAATCAGCACTAGATAATACTATAAATTATTTTGAGGCAAATGTCAAGAGATTTTTTTCAAAAAAAACATTAAATCGAGCGTCAGAAAGTCTTTCATTTTGGCGAATTTGCGGTATGAGAGGCTTTTTTATCTTTCAAAGGCATTTTTTAACACATTCTATACATGAATAATTGCCGAAATTGATTTATTAATTGCTAACAATATTTAAATATAAGATGAATATTCCCCAAAATCGGTAGACAAATTGATTTTGAAGGTGTATAATGATTGCTGTTGTAAGGAATTGAAAGACTTCCTCTTCTCATATGCCCATATTATGCATATGATGATGACAATCAAATCATTCGAAGGGTATGATTCATTCATGAAGTTTATAAAAAAGGCGGCTGCCGTGATAGCGGCGACATCAGTTGCTCTTTCGCTTTCTGCCTGCGGAGCTGATCTCAGCTGGGCTGCGAAGGTCGGAAAGGACTCCACTGTTCCGATAGGTCTTTACATCTATAACCAGGCAGTCAGCTATCGCACCGGCGTTCAGAACGGTCAGATAGACACTACCAAAGGCCTTGAAGGGCAGACAGTGAACGTCTCCGATTCTGACACAAGCGCAGTCAAGCACTTTGACTCCGAGGCAATCAAGGCGGTTAAATCCTGTGCCGGAGCGCGTGTACTGGCGACTGAGATGAACATTGAGCTTACGGCGGATGAACTGGAGAGTGTTGCTCAGAACACGGACTCTGCCTACGAGACAGACAAGGACGTCTTTGAAAAGAACGGTGTTGCCAAGTCCTCGGTAGAGGAGTATTATAAGGATATGACGCTCAAAAACAAGCTCTTCAACGCAATTTACGGCAAGGATGGCACAGAGCCTGTATCCGACAAGGAGCTTAAACAGTATATCAAAGAAAATTTTGCCACTATCAATTTCATTCAGCAGTATTATTATAATGATGACGGTACGGAGATGAGTGATGCTGAGAAGGCAAAGCTCAAGAAACAGTATGAAAAGATCAAATCCCAGTCAGAGAGCGGCAAGATCAAATTTACTGATAAGTGCAAGGAATTTGAAAAGAACGCGACCAGTTACAAGGGCGGTTCCACCAATTATACAATGATGTGGGATATAAGCTCAGAGGACGGCAAGAAAGTGATGTCTCTTAAGGAAGGCGAGTTTACATTCCTTGAGACAGATACCGTGATTATTCTGATTCAAAAAGCTAAGATTGATTACAACGGCGCAGGTCTTAAGGATTCACGCGACACCCTTCTGATTGAGTACAAATACGAGGAATTTGTCAAGAATCTCATAGCGAAAGCTGAGAGCGACAAGAACGTGAGTTTCAACCAGGCGGCTTTTGACAAATTCAGTTCAGCCACACGTGATTTCAGTGCGATTAACATTCCCACCAACGGCTACAGTTACTATTAATTTTCAACCAATAAAAGCGCTTCGCCGCCGTGTCTGGCAATTACACGAGCTGTGGAGCGTTTTTCATATTTTCATATTATTGGGTTTCTGTGAATAATTATTTAAAAAAAGAAAGGATAATGATATTATGTTTCATCAGATTGATCCGAAATCACTCGATTTCAACCCCTTCAAGGCGATTGGGCGGCAGTGGATGCTTGTTACTGCGGGCAGCGGTGATAAGGTAAACACTATGACGGCAAGCTGGGGAGGTACAGGCGTACTCTGGAACAAGAATGTAGTCACATGTTATATTCGTCCGCAGCGTTATACTCGCGAGCTGATTGATGACAGCGACTATTTTTCACTCAGTTTTCTGTCTGAGCAGTACCGTTCGCAGCTTGTTTACTGCGGCAGAGTCAGCGGTAGGGAAGAGGACAAAATTTCTAAGGCGGGGCTTACTGTGTGCTCAGATTATCAGGCTCCATGTTTCGAGCAGGCTGATACCGTTCTTATCTGCCGCAAGCTGTATGTGGGTGAGATCAGGCCGGAGGGAATACTGATTCCTGAGCTTGATGAGGCAAATTACCCAGATAAGGATTATCACATTGTTTATATCGGGGAGATCGTCAACGCGCTCAAAAAGTAAATCGGCGTTTATTATAAAATATTGCAGCGAAGCCCTGCGGCTGGCCGTTGAAACGGTTGGCCGCAGGGCTTTTTTATTTGAGCTTATTAGTGCAGACAGAATCGTAGACTTTTTTACAATTGACGTATTTTCTTATTCAGCAGTCGAAGCAGTGTGCCGACTAAGAAGGTGACGGCACAGATTCCCGCAAAGATACCCATTCCCACAGGTAATCCCCAAAGTAAAAAACCGTACCAGTCGTATTGAAAGGGATCTTCGCTCTTGCCCATCATGAGATTGTATGTAAGGTACGCCGTGCCGTATAAGAGCATCGGCAGCATAGAGACGATGCAGTTTTTCATGCTCATTTTCCGCTGATTGAGCAGAATGAATTCAGCCATTGCCGCAAGCGGTATGGTCAGGTGGAAAAAGAAATTCGCGCTCATCAGCATATTGAGATATCCATAAAGCGGACCAAAGAATCCCATCACTGTAATGAATGTCAATCCCAGGCTCACAGCCGCCATATATTTGAGCAGTTCCACCGCTCGGGGAATATCTTCTGCTTTTCCCTTGCATATAGCGGCTGATACCAGCCATACGGCAGCGGTCACGCCGCCGAATACATTGGAGAGTACGGTGAAATACCTGAAATTGGTTAGACCGTCGGCAAGCAACATTCCGTATTTCCAAAAGAACATCATCAGCAGTCCTGTAACTGTTGCCAGTACGATAAATATGTTTGCGGCAATGCGCCATTTGATTGTTTTAGTCATAATCAGCATCTCCTTGGTTACTCATTGGACGGTAGGTTTTTGTGGGAAAGTAATGCAACCGTCTCGACGTTTGCGGTGCGGGGGAACATATCGACCGCGGTGTATCGTTCTACGTGCCAATCCAAATTGCCGAAGCGCGCTACATCGCGTGCCAGGGTAGCGGGATCGCATGAAATATATACAACCCGTTCAGGGGAGATTTCATTGATCAGTGAAATCACATCCTGCGAACATCCTTTTCTCGGCGGGTCGATCACGATTACATCAGGAGAAATCCCTCTTTCCCGCAGTATGTCGGTTCCTTTGGCAGCATCACAGCATATGAACTGTGCGTTGTGAATGTCATTGATTTCCGCGTTTCGGACAGCATTGGCCACGGCGTCCGGAATGATTTCTATGCCGTAAAGCTCTTTTGCTTTGGAAGCCATGCTGAGTCCGATGGTTCCGGTGCCGCAATATATGTCAAATAAAATCTGGCTGCCGTCAAGTCCGGCATATTCCGCAGCCCGCAGATAAAGGCGTTCCGCCTGCGCACGGTTGACCTGATAGAATGAAAGCGGGGATATTTCAAACGTCACGCCGCAAAGTACGTCGCGAATGGTGTCGCTGCCCCATGCAGTCCGGCATTGACGACCCATAATCACATTTGTGCGTTCCCGGTTGACGTTGATGACAATGCTCTTGATTTCGGGCGAGACGGCCCTCATACGGCGCACAAATTCGTCCTCACCCACAAGTCCCCCGCCGTTGACAACCGCACAGACCATTATTTCACCTGTCGCGAATCCTCTGCGAATGTACAGATGGCGAAAACGTCCTTTTCCTGTCAGTTCATCGTAAACATCGTTGGGAGTGTCATTGATAAAATTGGCAGCAGCCTGAGCGATTGCCCCGAATATCTCAGGTTGGAGCAGACAGTCGGTAAACGGGATGATCCTGTGGCTTCGTTCAGCATAGAAACCGAATACAGCCTGTCCGCCGCCTGTACCAAAGGGAATCTGCGCTTTGTTGCGGTACCTGTCCGGCTGGGCAGCGGCCATCAATTCCTCCGCTTCCATGCTCACTCCGCCAATTCTCTTCATAGCGTCGTTTACACGCTGGAGTTTGATGCGACATTCCTCGGAGTAATCGAGATGACGGAAGGAACAGCCGCCGCATTTTGGGTAGGAGGGACAATCCGGTTCACACCTTCCGCTTCCCGGGGTCATCAGTCTTGTTATTTTGCCTACAGCATAATTTTTGGAAACCTTTATGATAACAATCTCGGCAAAGTCACCCGGCGCAGAATTGGGCACAAAAACAGCCAATCCGTCATACCGTGCCACGCCGCTTCCTTCGGCAGTCATACCTTCGATACGAACCTGTATCAAATCGTTTTTCTTAAGCAAAGCCAAGCTCAATCCCCCAAAATAATTGATATTATACCGTATATGAATATTGTATAACAAAATCAGCCAATAATCAAGCTTGAGATAAAAAGGAAAGGAAATTACGATATAAATCCGCCAGCGAATTCGCTCGCTCGTTGGCAAATTTATCATCGAAATTTCCGTAACGAATGAAGATATTGCAATGATTCAAACATCCTATGGCTTCCAAAGCGACATCTTTGCGACAAAGCGTTCCTTCAGCCTGCCCTATGCATACGAGCTGCCGTTTCCCTGCCCGATGCCGTAAAGATACCGCATCCCCGAAGCATTCGCTTTCTCATACGGTCAAAACAACACGACCGTCGCCTGAATTACTCAGCAAAGCCGGACTTGACAAGGCTGACCAGACTGTCAACAGCAGCGCTTTCATCTGTACCGTCAGCGATAATCTTGATGTTCATACCGCCTACGATGCCGAGAGAAAGAACGCCGAGCAGAGACTTTGCATTGACTCTTCTCTCTTCCTTCTCGACCCAGATGGTGCTCTTAAACTCATTGGCTTTCTGAATAAAGAATGTTGCGGGACGTGCGTGAAGACCTACCTGATTCTGAACTGTTACTTCATCAACATACATTGTAAAAAACCTCCTTGCGGAATAGTAGAAATGTAAAATGTAATATTCAATGAGGTGGCAAAAACAAAAAACACCATGCTACGAAACATCAACGAACACGTGCAGCTTCGTCAACTTCAATTGATACTGATATTATACCACAATTTTTTGATTCGTCAACAACTATCATACATTTTTGTCTCGATAAACAATAATGACTGCTTTAGCACGCTATTGAGTTGTACATAATAACCATTTGTCAAAAGAATTTGAGTAATTTGCGAGTAAAATCAAAGAAAAAATAGTATATAATGCACAAGTATTATTGCTAAATTTTCACACAGCAAGCAGATTCCTGTGAAAAAAATTGCGGACGCACATTATTTTGTTTACGATTCAGAAATTTTAGTTTTAGGACATATTTAACAAATATTCGATGTGATTATATAACTCTTGTGTAAGAAACTACATTTTTTCTTGATTGTGAAAAATCAAAACTTCTTGCACTATCCGACCAAACATGTTTTTGGTAATACCATCAGAGGAGTTGTCTGTCTTTTAAATATTTGATTTCGTCGGAGGTAAGTCCGGCCCGGTCAATCAGATCCGGACGGTAAAGTGCAGTCTGTTCAAGTGCCTTGAGGCGTTTCCAGCGTGCAATTTTCTCATGATGTCCCGACAGCAGTTCTTCCGGCACGTTCATGCCGTTCCAAACGGGAGGTCTGGTGTACTGGGGATGTTCGAGCAGTCCGGAATAATGGCTTTCCTCTTCAAAGCAGACGTTTTCGGCGAGTACTCCCGGCACCATGCGGCAGACAGCGTCGGTCACTATCAGTGCGGGAAGTTCTCCTCCCGTCAGCACGTAATCGCCTACCGACAACTCCATATCCACCATGCTGTCAATGATCCGCTGGTCAATTCCCTCATAATGTCCGCAAAGCAGGCAGATGTTTTCCATTTCCAGAAGCTCCCGTGCAATGCTCTGGTTAAAGACGCGGCCTTTGGGCGACATATATATCAGAAAGGGACGGGAGGTGCATTGCGCGGAAATCGCGCTGAAGCAGGCGTTGATAGGTTCCGGTTTCATCAGCATTCCCTGACCGCCGCCATATGGCATATCGTCCACATGGCGGTGCTTGTCACAGGTGTAATCGCGGATATTGTGGCACTGTACAGAGATGATACCGTTTCTTCGCGCCCTGCCGATGATGCTTTCGTCAAGCACCCGTTCGCACATTTCGGGAAAGAGCGTCATAATGTCTATTCTCATCAGTCAAACAGGCCCCTCATCTTGAATATTCTCACATACCCGTTTTCGGGCGAAATCTCTTTGATTACGTCGGGAATGACAGGGATAAGAAACACTTTGCCGTCGTCTGTTTTGACGTGATACACATCATTGGCGCCGGTTTCGCTCACATCGTCAAGTCGTCCCAGTCTTTCGTCCGTGTCGTCGTCAATGACGTCCAGACCGATGAGATCCTGGATAAAATACGCTCCGTTTTCCAGTTCCACATCGTTGCGGTTCATATACAGCACTTTGTTGCGGAGTTTATCAGCGTCCTCTATCGTGTCAACGCCTCTTATTTTCATTATAATCATATTCTTGTGAACCCGTGCAGAGGTTATCTCGATTTTTTTTGAGCCTCCGTCGAGATAAAGCTCGTCAAATTCCGCGAGAAATTCAGGCGAGTCAGCCCAAGGCTGAACACGTACCTCGCCTTTCAGTCCGTGAGTACCGGTAATTTTGCCCGTTTCGAGAAATTGCTTCATGGATATCCTTCCTTATTATTGATTGCTGTTCATGTTTATTCCCAACTAAATTATATCATATCTTGTATGAAATGAATATATCTATTTTTACCAAATAAAAAGCGCAAGCCGTCTCCCATTATCTTATGCAGACGGCTTGCGCGAAAAATGTACGCAACTATTTGAAAAAATCAGTCGATTTCGACCATAACCCTCTTGTTTTCACGGGTTGCCGCGGCGCGCATGACAGTGCGGATAGACTTGGCTATTCTGCCCTGCTTGCCGATCACACGGCCCTTGTCTTCCTCGTCAACAAAGAGAGTGAATGTAATAGTGCCGTCCTCGGCAGGCTCACTTTCCTCCACTCTCACGCCGTCGGGATTCTGAACCAGACCGCGGGCAATGATTGCGAGTAATTCCTTCATTAAAACATACCTCCTCTACATTGGCGCTAAAACGATACGGCAACCCGTCTAACGGCGGATTGCCGCACATTTGAAACATTTTGTGGTAAGCGCCCGTCGTAAATCTGACATTGGCGTTCGACACTCAAGGAAATCACAATTCCCGAATATCTGCGTTCATCAAAGAATACCTTCTTTTTTGAGCAAGTTCTTGACGGTATCGGTGGGCTGAGCGCCGTTGGCGATCCAAGCCTTTGCCTTGTCCGCGTCGATCTTGACCTCGGAAGGATCAGTCATAGGATTGTATGTGCCGATCTCTTCGATAAAGCGGCCGTCTCTGGGGTATCTGGAGTCGGCGACAACCACACGGTAAAAGGGATTGCCCTTGGAACCGATGCGGCGAAGTCTGATTTTCACTGCCATGTTAATATTCACCTCCATGCAGGGATAATCGTTTTGTCTGATGTATTTTCCGTCGCGGCTGACCGCGTCCGGATCTATGAAATCAAGCTCCTGGTATCAGCGCTTGTTTTTCATCATATTGCCCATGCCGCCCATGCCTCTCATCATGTTGCGCAGACCCTTGCCGCCTTTGCCGCCGACCTGCTTGAACATTTTCTGCATCATTTCGATCTGTTTGACCAGGCGGTTTACGTCCTCCACCTTCATGCCGCTGCCGGCAGCAATGCGGCGTTTGCGGCTGGCGTTGAGAAGATCCGGCTTTTCGCGTTCACGGGGAGTCATCGAATAGATGATGGCCTCAATGCGGTCGATCATTTTGTCGTCAATCTCGACATCGCCGAGCTGCTGACTCATGCCGGGTATCATTGCGACGAGATTCTTGAGCGGTCCCATCTTTTTCATCTGCTGGAACTGTGCCAGCAGGTCGTTAAAGTCAAATGTGCTGGTTTTGAGCTTCTGCTGAAGCTCAAGGGCGTTCTTTTCGTCGATATTCTGCTCCGCTTTTTCGATGAGGCTGAGCACGTCGCCCATTCCCAGGATTCGGGAAGCCATGCGTGAGGGATGGAACTGTTCGAGATCCTCCTGCTTTTCGCCGGTACCGACAAATTTGATGGGCTTGCCTGTAACCGCTCTGACAGAAAGCGCGGCGCCGCCTCGGGTATCGCCATCGAGCTTGGTGAGTATCACGCCGTCTATACCGAGCGCGTCGTTGAAGCTCTTGGCGACGTTCACCGCGTCCTGACCGGTCATTGCGTCAACCACAAGCATAATCTCGTGGGGCTTGACAGCCGCCTTTACTTCCTTAAGCTCATTCATAAGAGCTTCGTCTATATGCAGACGGCCCGCGGTATCAATAATGACTGTATCGTTGCCGTGATCCTTGGCGTATTTAATGGCTTCCTGAGTAATCTTGACGGGATTGATCTGACCCATTTCAAAGACCTCAACGCCCGCCTTCTGACCTACGACCTTCAGCTGCTCGATGGCGGCAGGACGATAAACGTCGCACGCCACGAGGAGAGGACGTCTGCCTTCCTTGCGCATCATATAGGCAAGCTTGCCGGCGTGGGTGGTTTTGCCCGAGCCCTGAAGACCGCAGAGCATGATAATACACGGCGGATGACTGGCTACAGCAATTCGTGCCGCCGCGCCGCCCATTAATTCCACAAGCTCGTCATTGACCAGCTTGACCACCTGCTGTCCGGGGGTGAGACTTTCGAGTATCTCGGTGCCGACGGCCTTTTCGGTGATGCGGTTGGTGAAATCCTTGGCAACCTTGAAGTTGACGTCGGCTTCAAGCAGCGCGAGACGAACCTCACGCATTGCCTCTTTGACGTCGCTCTCGGTCAGTTTGCCCTTCGACCTGAGCTTTTTGAAGGCATTGCTGAGTTTTTCGGTAAGTGACTCAAATGCCATAAATTCATCTCCCGTCTAATGAAACATGATAATCAATTTGGAAATTACTGCTGCAAGTATTCTTCCAGCTTCTCCGCGAGGGTATCTATTTCCGACGCTGCCGTGATAATCTCTTTGGGCGACCGCGTCTGATAAGCCCTTACCGCCGCTTTTTCGGCGTTTTTGTGTATTTCGGCAACGATCTGGGACATTTCGCGGTACTTTCGCACCAGACCGAGCTTTTCCTCCATAGCGATCAGCTTGTTCTCGGCGCGTTTAATGGTATCCCGCACGCCCTGGCGTGTAATGGTGTCGTTTTCGCGGGCGGTTTGTTCACCCAAATCGCGCCGCTCACGTCTCTCGGCATTTTCGTTGTCCGAGATCTCGCGCAGAGAAAGATCGTCGTTGTAATAGTAATCGAGCATGGATCTTTCCTTTTCGGTGAGGATATTTCCATAAATGTCAAGAAGCACTGAAAATTCGGGATTAACAGCCAATGAAAAAACCTCCTGCCAAAAAGAAAATCACCCGGCGAAATGTAAAATGTAAAGCAAACTTCTTTACACTCGCCGGGTAATATTATATAACGGTCTTTTCCCGCTGTCAAGTAAAATCTTTTACACACGGGCTTTTTTTTCATATTTTTTCATATTTTACAAAAAACAGTAAGCCGTATTCCGAAATCATGTCATTTATCGCATAACAAAATGGGCGGATCAGGCTGCACGGTCCATTTCCTCCAGAGCGCTTTCCGTTTCGTCCAGCACGTCAATCTTGCTGTGATAGCAGCTCACCAGGTGACGGTTGGTGGTGGAAGGACCGATAGCACTGGAAAGACCGACAAGGTTGCCCTTATAATCGACTACAGCCGTTCCGCTCATGCCGCTTACAACGCCAGAGGAGGTTTCCAGCAGAGAGTTGATTAAAGAAAATTCCTTGATGGACGTTGTGATGTTGCGTACCTTCATGGAGCGTATCAAATCCTCGTCGGTACCCGTCCAATGTTTGGCAAAGGCGACCACATCGTCTCCCTCGGACAGCTTTGAGTAGATGTCGCGGTCAACAAAGACCTGACGAAGCCGGAGAAGGGTATCCATCGGAACATCTGAGACCGGGATGCGGAAAAGCGCAAGTTCGTTGTGAATTCCGGATGTGGCAAATTTCAGTCGTTCATTGACAATGACTCCGTTAAAGAACATAATATCGCAATTATAAGCCACTTCCTTCATCACATGCCTTACCGACAGCATATATATGTATTCAGGCGTGATGTTGTAAATGCATCCGCTGCCGGCGGCATAGCTGCCGCCGCCCCTGTTCTGTTTCAGATCGAGAAGCGTCGGCTCGATCATTTCCACCACGCGTTCGTAATCAGGGGTGTCAAGCGGCTTGTACTTGAAGAAATCCACATCGCACATCAGCTTAAGCTCGTCATAGGTCAGAGCAAAGCTGTCGGATTCATCCTTGTACGCCGAGAGCCTGTCCTTGCCGCAAATCGAGATCACCACGGATTTTTCCGTTTCAAGTCCGTGACTGTCCGCGACGGTGTAGGTGACAGTGTAATCCCCTTCGGAATCGGGTTGGAAGCCGCCCTGATCAACGGTCATTTTTTCGGTCAGATTGCCGTCGCCGCTGTCGACCGCGACAGCGGAAGAGGGGTCAAAATCGGTGCCGACTGGCAGGTGTCTGTCAAACGCTCCGATAATTACCGGAGGATCATCCACAGTAAATTCTATCTTTTGTGAGCCGATATTTCCGGAGGGGTCTTCCGATTCGATTACGACCGAGTAATTGCCGGGCATGGGAAATGAAATGCTCTCCCACTGGCTTCCGCCGTATTTCAGAGTGTTTTTTACGCTGCCGGAAATGTCGCTGATTTTCTCCGCAAAGTCCTCCGGCTTGTAATCTCTGCCCGACGCTATGTAGAGGGGGTCGGAAAATGGAGTGATTTCCGGCGGAGTAGTGTCTTCCACTTTTATTTCGATGGAATAACGGTAAAACAGCAGACTGGCGTACGCCTGGTAATAGCCTACCTTGGCGGTGTCAACAGAACTTGTGTCTATCTGCGCCTTATCAACGATGAAGCGGTAGCCGAAAAGATAATCTGTCGGACTTGTCGGGAGATGATCCCCGAGCTCGGTGACAAACACATCCGACTTGGGAAAGACAACGGCAAGGCTGATCAGAAACAGTGCCGCGGCGATTACCGGAGCGATTATCAGCTTTTTCCATAGTTTTCCTTTTTTTGCCGTTGATTCCTGATTTTTGTTTTTCAAAGTATGACACCTCCTGGCTGAGAGTCTGAAAATACCGGATAATTAATGGCCGATTTCCGATTGCTTTTCATCGTGAAGCCTGACGGCTTTTTTCTTATAGTTTTCCAGTTCACTGTCGCTGAGATGAAAGCTGCTCTTAAGCTGCTCATAAGCGGACTGAGGACGGTTTTCCAGTGCTCTGCGCAGCAGCGGCAGAGAGTTTTCCTTCCACTTGTTGTATTTGGGTTCGCTCCATCGCTGTGCGTTGAGCTTCATTTCGTTGTCTATTTTATCCGCCATGCTGTTGAGAATAGGTACCGTTCTTTCGGCGGCGAAGGTGTATTGAATATGATAGCAGTAAAGCGTGATAAACCGGTCGCGGAAATCCCTGTTTTTGAGAAGCTTGCGGATAATGCTGTTGTCAAAGTGCGCCGCTCCGTGACCGTTGGGGTCAAGAAGATGTTCATCTATGAAATTGGTTTTATTGGCAATATGCACGCCGTTGAGAGCCCAGTCAAAATCATAGATCATCCAGCGCCACTTGCCGTTTTTTTCTTTGTAGCACCTTATGTTGCCTGTGTCGTTGTTGAGAAAAAAAGTTTCAATGATCCAGAAATTCATGAGAGAATCAATGTCCACCACGGAGCAGATGTAATCATAATTCTCTTGTATGGTCAGATCGTGGTTGATGCAGAAAATCGTGAGAGCGTCATAATTGTCAACGCTGCCTTCCTGAACGAAGTGCTGCGATTTGATGAGATCGTAGCTGCCTTTTTCAAATCCGTAGTAGCTTTCGAGATAATCCCCGTCCAGACGTTCCCTGATGTAATACATGCCCCAGTACTGGCAATCGACATACAGAGCGCAGGCCCGATATTCCTGATAATCAATGTCGATCTGTCCGCGAACGATAGCCGGAACCAGCTCGTCACGCAGCTTTGCAAGCTTCTGATCCTGTCCGCTGGGACGCAGCAGAAGCGACCGGAAGGTGGTGGCGGCTTTGGGATTTTCGTCAAAGAAATTGTAGCTCACGCTGTTCTGTCCGTAGCACTCACGAAGAGCCAGATGCAGCCCCTTCTGTGGAAGAGGCAGCGAATAGGCGCCGAAGTGCTTTGCGCCGCACTCGAATTCCACTGCTTTTGTACCGTTTTCATCAAAGTACTCCACATGCACCTCGTATTCGGAGTCTTCATCCTTGTTTGTCAGGATGCCCTTGGCGCCGATGAGCTGGGCCTGTGAGCCGGAAACACATACAATGGGAATTGTGTGCGGATTTTTGATAAGATATGTCTGTGTCACGCATTCGCTCATGGCGGATTTCTTGCTGTATGCCGCCGCGCGTATGACAGTGTTGGTCTTGATGCTGAACGGCTTTTTATAGACGCTTGATGACTTTTTGGGAAGGGAGCCGTCTGTGGTATATACGATGGTATATCCTTCCGGAGCCGAAAGGCTCACTTTGGTGCCTTTTTTTATCACTCCGCCCTCCACGCTGAATTCCGGCACCGGCGCAAAAGACGTATAATAAGTGCCGCTGTTCTGGCTGCCGGGGGTGGGAGTGCTGAAAAAGACACGCCTCGAAATGTCCGGGCCGACCCTTCCGCTGGACATGCCGTAGCGCCCCTTGCCGGTCGAATACACATCGCAGACACGGCCTTTGGCGTCCGCCATATAAAAAGTTTCGCCGCCGGTGCTGATTTTCACGGCGGCATGGAGGTCGGAGGAATTTTTTGCTTTGTTAACGCCGTCGCAGTAAACGACAACGTAGCCTCCCGCTTCCAGAGGCGTGTTGGGAAAGCGGAAAAAAGGTTTTCCGGGTTCCTGCGCCAAGGTATAGCCTTTGAGATTTACCGTATCGGAAGTTGCGTTGTAAATCTCGATGAAATCTGTGGGATACGACATTCCTTTGGCTTGGGAGGCCAGCTTTTTGCTTGACGAGGAAAGGGTTTCGCTTATCAGGACGCCGTCGTTGATATCAGGGGAGGGCATGACATGAAGCTCTGTCCATGCCGTGGAGTTCTTTTTGCCGGGAGTGGGACGCGCAAAAAGTTTCATTTCGCTTTGTCCCTCGACCCGGCCGCATGAAATATTGTCAGGCATGCTGCTGACAGTCGATACCTTGTCCACAAGTAAGTGCTCCGGGCTGTACAGTTCTATCACGCTGTCTTCACGTCCCAGCGAAAAATTGGTGTGCGGGACGCCGGCTTCGTCAATTTTGTTTTTCCCATCGCAGTATACGAGCAGATATTGATCCGGTTCGATGACGACACCGCCGGGAAAGATGTATTTTGCTGTGCTGCCTTCACTGTCATTAAGTCCGTAGCCTTCCAGATCGACCTTTTTGCTGCCGGAATTGTACAGTTCCACCCAGTCTCCGTAATCCCCCTCGCAGTCGTAGACGGTAAAGGTGTTGGAAATCATGTATTCATTGATGACGATATAATTGGCGATGCCATCTCCCGACCCTTCGTTTGGCTGTCCGGGAGTGGGATTGTCAAACCAGAAGTAATTGCCGTCACTGTTGAGCCCGTATGAAACATTTGCCTCCGATTTTGGGACGGAAAGGCGTGTGATGGAGGTATCGTTGGAGAGAAAGAGCGTCTCTCCGTTTTCGGCGGACAGCTTGAAGGGCGTGTGCAGAAATCCCTTTTCGTCGGTGATGTTAAGGCCGCTGCAGTATATGATCAGGTAGCCTCCGGGGAGAATTTTTTGCCCTTTGAGAGAAGCTTTTTGGTAATCTTCCATGTTGTCGGTCAGGTAGTAGTTATCCAGAGCAACGGTATATGGAGTGGGGTTGTAAAGCTCCACCCAGTCGTAGTATCTGCCGTCATAGGCTTTGGCACTGGCGCTGTTTGACGTAAGAACCTCGTTGATGATGATGTCGGCTTCGGAAACGATGCGGCTGTCGGAAACGACCTCCGTTTCCTCTGTGTTTTCGCAGGAAGTGAGCAGTGCGATCGACAGCGCCGCCAGACATCCGGCCAGAAGTACGGTTTTTAATAGCTTCAATGGTGAAAGAATATGCCTTGCACCGGACATTCCGTTTTGATAAGTCATAAATTCATCTCCGTGTGAGCGATAGCGTCCCAAGGGGACAGATACTATTGTAGCATTGCCCCATCGGAATTGTCAACACCTGCAGGTGTGAGAACAGGAAAATCAGATATCCAGTCTGCCCTTGATCCAGTAATTGCTCATGCTGAAATCCCGCGCTTCTGTGACCTCACGGCCGAGAAACGGCGGAGGCACAAATTGATTGGCCGCCTCCACCGACGGGAATTCCACTTCGGCGTACATAAATCCGTGGTCGGTGCCGGCATCGACCGCGCTGCACTCCAGCTTCAGTCCGTCCGACAGCTCGTAAACATGATAATCCTTATGAATCGGAACTTTTTTAAGCAGGCCGGACATCTCCTCATACTGCGGGGCGTCAATGGGAATATTTACTTCGGCACGAACCAGCGTTCCCTTCCCCTTGACGGTCAACTCGTACCTGTCACCGCCGTCGGGAGAAGAGAACTTGCGTATGCGTACGACCGGAGCGGTGGAAAGATATCCCTGCCAGACCTGTGCCGAATATACTTCCGGCAGGTCGGGGAATTTTTCTATCAGGAATTGACGTTCGATTTCCATAAAACATACCTTCTTGAAGCAATCAATTAATATTGAATTAACAAATATACATGATAATTATACCAAATGTTTTTGCCATTATCAATAGACTTATTCAAATCTTCACATTAAATATTATGTTATACGCGAAAGTTTCTTAACGGTCATATTATTAATTGAAATTTAACTTTACTTTACGCTTAAAATGTGCTATCATTTCTTCTGTGTAAATAAATTCATTGCAAGAACGGAGAATGAGTTTTGAGAATAGGAATTGACGTAGGTTCTACCACCATCAAATACGTCGTATTGGACGATCGGAACAATATTATACATAAATCCTATGAACGCCATCTATCTCAGATCACCGAAAAAACACTTGCCGTGCTGAGAACGGTGCGTGAATTGACGGGAGAGCGCAAGGCTTTGCTGTCTATTTCCGGCTCGGCAGGCATGGGAATTTCCGAGGCATGCGGCATACCTCTGGTGCAGGAGGTTTTTGCCTCTCGCATTGCACTGAAAAATCTGCTTCCCGACGCGGACGTCGCCATTGAACTCGGCGGCGAGGACGCAAAAATTCTGTTTGTTACCGGCGGCATGGAGTTCCGCATGAATGGCTCCTGCGCGGGCGGCACCGGCGCCTTCATCGACCAGATGGCAACGTTGCTCAATATTACTCCCACCGAAATGAACGAAGCCGCCAAGTCGGCCGAACGCAGATATACCATAGCCTCCCGCTGCGGTGTATTTGCCAAGACCGACATTCAGCCGCTGCTCAACCAGGGCGCACGCACGAGCGACGTTTCGTCCAGCATATTCTATGCCGTGGTCAATCAGACCATCGCGGGACTCGCTCAGGGCAGACCCATCAAGGGCAATGTGGTTTATCTGGGGGGACCGCTCACATTCTTTTCGGAGCTTCGCAGCGCATTTGACGATACTTTGAAGCTCACCGGCGTATGCCCGGAAAATTCGCTCTATTATGTCGCAATCGGGGCGGCATACGGGGCAGACACCGAAATCGACCTGGACAAAGCAATTGATACCCTCAGCGGGCTCAAAGCAGTCGGCAATTACAACTCAATTGAGCCGCTTTTCCAAAACCGCGAGGAGTATGACGAGTTTGTAAAGCGCCACTCTGAAAACACCATCGAAAGAGTCGATCCGGATACATATGAGGGCGACGCTTTTTTTGGCGTTGATTCCGGTTCCACCACCATTAAAATGGTGGTTATCACCCCCGATGGCAAAATACTTCGGGACAAATACAGTTCCAACAAGGGCAATCCGGTGCCGCACGTCAAGGAATTCCTCGAGCATTTTTACTGGAAATATCCTAAAATAAAGATAGTGGGCGCTACCTCCACGGGCTACGGCGAAGAATTGATCAAAAACGCGTTCAGCCTGGATTCGGGCATTGTGGAGACAACGGCTCATTTGACTGCCGCACGCAAATTCATGCCGGATGTGGAATTTGTCATTGACATAGGCGGTCAGGACATCAAGTGCTTCAAAATAGGCAAAAAGGGCGAAGTGGACAGCATATTCCTCAATGAGGCCTGTTCATCGGGCTGCGGCTCCTTCCTCCAGACATTTGCCGAGGCTCTTGGCAAGCCCATCGAAGAATTCGCGCGGCTAGGACTTTTTGCCGATAAGCCGGTTGACCTGGGTTCCCGCTGCACGGTATTTATGAATTCATCCGTCAAGCAGGCGCAGAAGGACGGCGCATCCATTGAAAACATCTCCGCGGGACTTTCGATCAGCGTTGTCAAGAACGCCCTGTACAAGGTTATCCGCGCGTCCGGTCCGGATGAACTGGGCAGGAAGATTGTGGTTCAGGGCGGCACGTTCCTGAATGACGCGGTTCTGAGGGCCTTTGAGCAGGAAATGGGCGCACATGTGGTCCGTCCGGCCATCGCGGGACTGATGGGTGCATACGGAGCGGCGCTGTACGCGTCGCGCCATTCCTCCGGAAGCAGCAAAATACTCAATGCCGCACAGCTTGCCGACTTCTTCCATCAGGTGAAGGACGCGCGCTGCGGCCTTTGCAGCAACAACTGCCGTCTGACTGTCAACATTTTCGACAACAACCGCAAATTCATCAGCGGCAACCGCTGCGATCGTCCGATTACCCACCGCAAGGCGGACGATTCGCTGAATATTTACGATTATAAGCTGAAGCTGCTCAAGGAATACCAACCGGTCAGCGGCGAGAGGGGCAAAATCGGAATTCCGATGGGGCTGAATATGTTCGAGTTGCTGCCCTTCTGGCATACGCTCTTTACAAAGCTGGGATTTGAAGTGGTCACATCTCCGCTTTCCAATCGGAAAATGTACCTGCTGGGGCAGGCGACGATACCTTCGGATACCGTGTGTTTCCCGGCCAAGTTGATGCACGGTCATGTGCAGACGCTCATTGATCAGGGAATTCAGACGATATTTTACCCCTGCCTGTCGTACAATTTTGACGAAAAGATGGGGGACAATCATTACAACTGTCCGGTTGTTGCCTACTATCCCGAGGTAATTCACGCCAACATGCCTGATATTGAGAAGGTTGATTTTATCAACGACTACCTGGGTATTCACCGTCCGAAGGACTTCCCAAAGAAATTCCAGCAGGTTATGTCCAAATATTTCGATATCATTCCGCTCGACGAGGTCAAATCCGCCGCCGCTGCCGCGTACAATGAATACAGCCGTTATCTTGAAAAGATACGTGTCCGCGGCGAGGAAATCATTGAGGAGGCAAGGGCAAAAGGCATGCACATCATCGTGCTGTCCGGTCGTCCTTATCATGTAGATCCCGAAATCAATCACGGCATTGACAGAATCATTTCCGGTTGCGGTGCGGCGATTATTTCGGAGGATGTGGTGAGCAACCGCGTGGAAAAATTCCCTGTCAAGGTGCTGAATCAGTGGACATATCATTCGCGCCTGTATTCGGCGGCAAAATACGTACTCACTCAGCCCGACATGAATCTGGTGCAGCTTGTCTCCTTCGGATGCGGCATTGACGCGATCACCACCGACGAGGTGCGTTCCATTCTGGAGAGCGGCGGCAAGATATACACCCAGATCAAGATAGATGAAATAACCAATCTCGGAGCCGTAAAGATAAGGCTTCGCAGCCTTTTTGCGGCTATCGAGGAATAATTTAATTTCAGAAAGGGTTATGGTACATGGCGGAACTAAAATACACCAAGGACGGCAGACTGCTTTTTACCAAGGAGATGCGTCGGGAATATAAAATTCTGGTGCCGAATATGCTTCCGGTACACTTCAAGCTTTTTGAGAAGGTATTGCAGAAGTCGGGCTATGATATTGAGGTGCTTACCAACAGCAGTCACCGTGTCGTGGAGGAAGGTCTGAAATACGTCCACAACGACACCTGCTATCCCGCCCTGCTGGTCATCGGACAGATGATTGACGCTTTGAACAGCGGTAAATACGACGTCAACAAAACCGCTCTTATGATCACCCAGACAGGCGGCGGCTGCCGCGCCTCCAATTACATACATCTGCTGCGTAAGGCACTTAAATCGGCAGGCTATGAGAATGTTCCGGTTATTTCGGTCAATATGTCCGGGCTGGAAAGCAATCCGGGTTTTTCCGTAACTCCCGCCCTCATCATGCAGTTTGTTTCTGGGGTTGTCTACGGCGATATGCTCATGCTGCTCAACAACCAGGTCAAGGCCTATGAGCTGAACAAGGGAGAATCCGAGGCGCTTGTCAACAGCTGGGTAGAACGTCTGTTGGAACAGTTTTCCCACGGCAAAGGCATGATCGGCGAGGACTTCCGCAGCAATCTCAGACAGATTGCTGACGAATTTGACGCCATTCCTGTCAAGCGAGTGCCAAAGGTGAAGGTGGGTGTGGTCGGCGAAATCTATGTAAAGTATTCGCCCCTGGCCAACAACCGGCTCGAAGAATTCCTTGCTTCGCAGGACTGCGAGGTCATGGTGCCGGGGCTGATGGGATTTGCGCTCTTTAAAATGGATAATCGCCTTGACGACATCAATCTCTACGGCGGCAGCACGGTGAAATACAAGTTTGTATCCTTCCTGAAGGATTTTTGCACCAAGATGGAATCGGCCATGCTTGACGCGCTTAAGGATCACCCGAATTTTGCCGCCCCGTCGCCGTATGCGCATCTCAGGACGCTGGTTAACGGCGTGATCGGATACGGCAGCAAGATGGGTGAGGGCTGGCTGCTCACCGCCGAAATGCTGGAGCTTTGCGAATCGGGGTATGAGAATATTGTCTGCACGCAGCCATTTGGCTGTCTGCCGAATCATATCAACGGCAAGGGCATGATCGGAAAGATACGCAGGGTATTTCCGAATTCCAACATTACGCCGATCGACTACGACCCCAGCGCAACCAAGGTCAATCAGGAAAACCGCATTAAGCTGATGCTTGCCGTTGCGCGCGAAAATCTCAGCGAGAGGCTTGAGGCCGGAAGTACCGAAAAAGCACAGCATCCCGGCGGCGATACTATTGAAGTTGTTATTGAGGACAAAATATCTGATGCTGACACACCAAAGACTGAGGCCAATGCCACGGCGGCTCAATAAATTCGGAGGTGGCAATATCAAAATGAGTAAGACCACTGTTTATTCCGCACGCCACGGGGAAACTGAATTCAATGTGCAGTTCTGTCTTTGCGGCCAGCTGGACATTCCTCTGACCAAAAAAGGGGAAGAGCAGGCCGATATTCTTGCGCAGTCATTGAAGGACAAGGGCATTGAAAAAATATTCTGCTCAGACCTGACGCGGGCGCTTGTCACGGCGCGGATTGTGGGACGGGAGCTTGGCTTGGAGCCGATTCCCGACGCAAGGCTGCGGGAAACCAACTTCGGCGCAATGGAGCGTTGCCGAAGGGATGATCCGGAATATTTGCGCCGCGGTTCGGCCTTTGCCGAACGGTTCCCGGGAGGCGGCGAGTCGATATTGCAGTCGGCACACAGGGTTTACGGATTTCTCGATGAAATCCTAAGCAAGTGTGAGGGAAGGACAATTCTTCTGGTCAGCCATGGCTGGACAAACAAGATGATTGCCTCCTATTTCCGCGACCTGAGCAATGAAGAATTCGGTGAATTTGTACTGCCTAACTGTGCGTTTGCCAAATACGAAATAAAATAAAAAAACTGACGGAAGCCTTTTATTTTTTTAGTCAAAGGCTTCTGTTTTTTTGGTCATTTTTGATTGGTCGCACAAAAACGCACAAAAAATATAAAACCCTATTTAATTTTCTTGACATATCATAAAAAAAGTACTACAATATATATGGTATGTTGTTTATGGACTTGCACTATTGGAAGTTTATAAAGCACTATTGCCAGTCATTTAACCAAAAACACGGTTTCTGCATCTCTCCCTCTTTTTTCGGGGATTGTTGCAGCAGGCGGCGCAATTGAAATTTAAGCCGACGAATTTTGTTGGATCATTAATGATTCTTTGATTATTTTTTGTATACTTATGCAGATTAAATTGACTTTTAATGATTTATAATTGAATTTGCGCCGACCTAACTAATTAAGGAGGTTGTGTGTAAAGCAATGGATTGGTTAAAAATTGTATTGCCTTTGGTGGTCGGATTGCTTGCCGGCGGAGTTTCTATGTACTTCTTCGGCTTCAAAAAGGGCTATGCAAAGCGCAAGGAAACCGCCGAAGCCGCCATTTCTTCGGCAGAGGAAGAAGCCGGGCGCATTGTCGAAAAGGCCAAAAAGGACGCCGAATCAAAGCGCAAGGAAATCGTACTCGAAGGCAAGGAAGAGCTCCATCGCCTGAGAGCCGAAAACGACAAGGAAATCCGCGATCGCCGCAATGAGATCAACAAGCAGGAAAAACGCGTTCAGCAGCGTGAGGAACACCTGAACAAGAAGATTGAACAGGCTGAAAAGAAGCTTGAACAGTACAACGCGCGCATGAAGCAGGCCGATGACAAATTCGCAGAGGCTGAGGAGCTCAAGCGCTGCCAGTTGGAGATTATGGAGAAAATCTCCGGATTTACTGCCGAACAGGCGAAAGAACAGCTCATGAAGAGCCTTGAGGAAGAGCTGATTCATGAAAAAGCCATCAAGATCAAGGAGTATGAGCAGCAGACAAAGGATGAAGCGGAAAAGAAGGCGCAGAACATCATTTCACTTGCGATTCAGCGCTGCGCTTCGGACTATGTGGCAGAATCCACCGTGTCGGTGGTTGCTCTGCCCAATGACGAGATGAAGGGCAGAATCATCGGACGTGAGGGCAGAAATATCCGCACGCTTGAAACCGTTACCGGCGTAGATATCATCATCGACGACACGCCCGAAGCGATTACCCTTTCATCATTCAATCCCATTCGCCGCGAGGTTGCACGCATTGCGATGGAACGTCTCATTCAGGACGGCAGAATTCACCCCGCTCGCATTGAGGAAATGGTTGAAAAGGCTAACCGTGAGATTGACGCGACGATCAAGGAAGAAGGCGAGCACGCCACTCTTGAAGCCAATGTCATGGGGCTTCACCCCGAGCTCATCAAGCTGCTTGGCCGTCTGCGTTTCCGTACAAGCTATGGCCAGAATGTACTGAAACATTCGCTGGAGGTTTCGATGATTGCGGGCGCTATGGCGTCCGAGCTGGGCATTGACCCTGCTCCCGCACGCCGCGCAGGTCTGCTGCACGATATCGGCAAGGGGCTGGATTACGAGATGGAAGGCAGCCATGTGGATATCGGTGTGGATATGGCGCGCAAGTACCGCGAGCCGGAAAACATCGTTCACGCTATTGCCGCTCATCACGGCGGAGTGGAGACCACCTCGATCATTGATTGTCTGGTGCAGGCGGCGGACGCCGTTTCCGCTGCACGTCCCGGCGCACGCAGAGAGAATGTGGAGAGCTACATCAAGCGCTTGCAGAGGCTTGAAGAGATCGCCAAGGAATTCGATGGCGTGTCTGAAAGCTTTGCGATTCAGGCCGGCCGGGAGGTTCGCGTGCTGGTCAGACCCGAGGCCATCAAGGACGATGAAATGCCGTTCCTCGCCCGGGAGATCTGCAAGAAGATCGAGAGCGAACTGGATTATCCGGGTCAGATCAAGGTAAACGTCATTCGCGAAAGCCGCGCTTCCGAATACGCCAAGTAAGAGTCTGCTGGCGTAAAATTTCAATTTGAGTAAGCTGTAATTCCGCAGGAACGTGCCTGAATAGCAGGCGCTTTCCTGCGGATTTTTTGTTTAAATACCTGTTTTGTGTGACTTGCGAGTGAATTATGCAGGATTTGTCCGGCGTATTATGCAAAAACACGGTTTTTTCAACCACAATTTTCTATTGGAAATCAGGTATTTTTGTACTACATATTCATTGCAAAGATCGACTATATATGATATAATGAACAGTATTCAATAAAATGTAAAGGAAGGAATTCATGGACACTTCTAACATTAAGGACGGTCAGACGTCCGTTGTCAACGACCTCGGACTGCCTAAGAAGCCCTTCAGAACCCACGGCGGCGTTCATGTGGATCACATGAAGAATACCGCCGAATTTCCCACCGAGGAGATTCCCACTCCCAAGCGGGTCATTGTCTCTATGCAGCAGCACATCGGCGCGGCCTGTGAGCCTGTCGTCAAAAAGGGCGACAGGGTCACGGTAGGTCAGTTGATCGCGGACAGCACGTCGTTTATGTGCGCGCCCATTCATTCCGGCGTTTCGGGCGAAGTCACGGCAATCGGGACCATTATCATGCCCAACGGCGCGGAGATCAAGACCATTGAGATTCAATCCGACGGTCAGCAGACTGTCTGCCCCGACATTGAGCCTCCTGTGGTGACAAATGCCGACGAGCTTTACGCTGCCGTCAGAAAATCGGGACTTGTCGGACTAGGCGGCGCGGGATTTCCTGTGTCGATCAAGCTCAATTATTCTCCCGACAAAGAGGTCGATACCCTCGTGATCAACGGCGCGGAATGTGAGCCGTATCTCACGGCCGATTACCGCGAGATGATGGAATGTCCCGAGGATATTGTGGAGGGCACACGCTTCGTCATGGAAACACTGGGGCTGAAAAGAGCCATTATAGGCATTGAGGGCAACAAGCCTGCCGCCATCAAGAAGCTTGGCGAGATTATCAGCGAGCGTTCGCTCGGCGACAGAATGTGCGTGCTTAAGCTCGGCACTTCTTACCCTCACGGAGCCGAGAAGGTGCTGATCAAGGCCTGCACCGACAGGGCGGTTCCCGTGGGCAAGATTCCCGCCGACGCCGGTTGCATTGTGCTCAACAGCACATCGGTTTCCTTCATCGCCAAATATATGCGCACGGGTATGCCGCTTGTCTCCAAGAGGATTACCGTGGACGGTTCAGCCATCAATGAACCCAAGAATGTGGTTGCACCGGTCGGCACGCTTATTTCGGATATCGCGGAATTCTGCGGCGGCTTCAAACAGGAGCCGAAGAAGGTGCTGATGGGCGGCCCCATGATGGGAACCGCGCTTTATACCCTGGACTATCCGATCATCAAGCAGAACAACGGCCTTATCTTCATGGGCGAAAAGGAAGCAGACGATGTGAAGCCCTCGGACTGCATTCGCTGCGGAAGATGCGTGGCGGCATGTCCGATGCTGCTCACTCCGGTGAACATTCAGCATTTGGTAGAAAAGCGCGATGTGCAGGGACTCAATGACCTCTGCGTAATGAGCTGCATGGAATGTGGCTGCTGCGCGTTCTCATGTCCCGCGCGACGTCCGCTGGTTCAGTATCTTCGCATGGCAAAGAGCATCGTCAAATCCGGCAGATAAACCTCCGGAATCATCAATGAAAGGACTGCTTGAATTAACATGGATAATCTTTCCCCTAGTTCTCCCTCAATGCTTTCGGTATCGTCCTCGCCCCACAGACACAGCGGTGAAAACACCGCCATCATCATGCAGGACGTTCTGATCGCACTTGTTCCCGCCGCGCTGATGTCTGTGGTCTATTTCGGCTGGCGTTCGGCTTTGCTGATTGGCCTTTGTACCGCAACCTGCGTGCTTACCGAGTACATATGCCGCCGCATTATGAAGCGCAAACAGACAATAGGCGATTTTTCCGCCGCCGTTACGGGCGTGCTTCTGGCGTTCAATCTCCCCCCGACGCTCAATCCGATATTTGCGGTACTGGGTTCAGTATTCGCGATAGCAGTAGTAAAGCAGATGTTCGGCGGTATAGGCATGAATTTTGTCAATCCCGCGCTGGCAGCAAGAATATTCCTGCTCATCAGCTTCCCGTCCCACATGAGCAAGTGGTCGATGCCTTTCTTTTATTTGAGCGGCAACGCCTCCACGGATGTGGTTTCCACGGCGACTCCGCTTGCGCAAATGGCTTCGGGAAAGCTGGCAGCTTCCACCGTCGACCTCTTTATCGGTATGCATGGAGGCTGTCTGGGTGAAACCTGCTCACTGGCGCTGCTGCTCGGCGGATTCTACCTGTTGCTCCGCCGCGTCATTACCCCCCACATTCCGCTGGCATTCATAGGTACAGTGGCAGTGATAGCCCTTATCGCCGGTCAGAATCCGATAGCCCATGTGCTTTCGGGCGGCGTGATACTCGGAGCGATCTTCATGGCAACCGACTACACCACCTGTCCCGTAAACCGCACCGGCAGAGTGATTTACGGCATCGGCTGCGGCGTTATCACCATGACAATACGTCTCTTCGGTTCGCTGCCGGAGGGCGTGAGCTATTCTATAGTGCTGATGAATATTCTGACGCCGCACATCGAAACGCTCACACAGTCAAGTCCCTTTGGTTCGGAGGTAAAGCGCAGTGGAAAATAAAAAACAAACCGGTCTGGCACAGATAGCAAAGCCGACCCTGATACTTACGGCAATTTGCACAGTTGTCACCCTGCTGCTTGCGGTGACCAACTCGCTGACTGTCAGCAAAATTGCTGACAACGCAGCCCAAAAAGCCGCTGAGAGCCGCAAAAAGGTGCTTGCCGCCGAGGAATACAAGCCGCTCGACAGTGACGGTGCGGTATATGGCGCATACGACGAGGAAGGCAATCTGCTCGGCGTGGTGATCACCACTGAATCAAGCGGCTACGGTGGAAAAATGGAAGTAATGACCGGCGTCAAGGCAAACGGCGAGGTGTCGGGTGTGAATATCCTCTCGATGGAGGAGACTCCCGGACTCGGCGC
>ONYN01000003.1 GCA_900322085.1 uncultured Eubacteriales bacterium
CCAATAAGGAAATCGAACGCTGTGGGCTGCTGAATTATCCCGCCACGGTAATGGCACTCGGTGCGTTGATAGAGTATATTTATTCCACGCAGCTTGCGGGAGAGGCGTCGGAGGATGACCAGCGCAGGGCGAAGATAGAGTGTTTCGACCGCATCAATTATTACGTCGGCGACATCTACATGAATATCGACACGTCGACACGCCGCAATCTGGAGCTTACCGAAACCATGCGCTCCAAAGATAAAAAAGGTTCGCTGCTCTGGGTACTGGATAAGACAAAGACTCCCATGGGCAAGCGAATGATAAGGGGAATTATCGAGCGTCCGCTGGTCAGTCCGATCAGCATACAGGCGAGGCAGAACGCTGTGGACGAGCTTTGCAGCGACTCCATTCTGCGTGACGACATCACGCAGGCACTTCGCGGCATAAGCGACATCGAGCGTCTGATCACACGAATCGTCTACGGTTCGGCCAACGCCCGGGAAATCCGTGCGCTTGCCTTTGCCGCCGAGGCCCTGCCCAATGTCAGGGAATCCATCCGCGGCATGAAATCGGGCGAGCTTAAGGATATTTACAAATCCATCGACATACTCAGCGATATTCGCGAGCTTGTGGAACACGCGATTGTGGACGAACCTCCGCTGACAGTGCGTGAGGGCGGAATGATCAAACCGGGTTACTGCGCCGATCTTGACCGTCTCAACGGCGACATGACCGGCGGCAAGGATTTCATTGCCTCCATCGAGGAAAAGGAGCGCCAGCGCACGGGAATTCAGCGGCTTAAGGTGGGATACAACCGTGTATTCGGCTATTACATAGAGGTCTCCAACGCTTCCAAAGACTTAGTCCCCAAGGAATATATCCGCAAACAGACGCTTGCCAACTGCGAACGATACATCACCGAGGAACTTAAGGAAATGGAAGGCAGGGTTCTGGGGGCAAGGGACAGAATCGTCAAGCTGGAATATGAGCTTTTTGAGGAAATACGCAAGAAGGTCGCCGCCTGTCAGAGCCGCGTCCAGCAGACAGCCGACGCGATTGCGCGGCTTGATGTGTGGTGTTCGTTTGCCGAGGTTTCCGTGCGGGGCAATTACACACGTCCGCTCGTCAATACCTCCGGCAGAATCATACTCAAAGACAGCCGTCACCCTGTGGTGGAAGCGGTTTCGGACGAGCAGTTTGTGCCTAATGACGTATATCTTGACAGCGGTGACAACCGCGTCGCCATTATCACCGGCCCGAATATGGCGGGCAAATCCACCTATATGCGTCAGGTGGCGATCATCACCCTGATGGCGCAGTGCGGCTGCTTTGTGCCGGCTTCCAGCGCGGAAATCGGCGTGGTGGACAGCATATTTACCCGTGTGGGAGCTTCTGACGATCTCGCCTCAGGACAGTCGACCTTTATGGTGGAGATGAACGAAGTCGCCTATATCCTTGAGAACGCAACCGCTGACAGTCTTCTGGTGCTGGACGAAATCGGACGCGGAACCTCCACGTTCGACGGAATGAGCATTGCACGCGCCGTGCTGGAGCATGTCGCGGACAAAAAGAAACTGGGCGCGAAGGCGCTCTTTGCCACCCATTACCATGAACTGACCGAGCTGGAGCATCAACTGAGCGGAGTCAAGAATTATTCTGTCGCGGTCAAAAAGCATGGCGACGACATCACCTTCCTGCGCAGGATTGTCAGCGGCGGCGCCGACCAGAGCTATGGCATTGAAGTCGCAAAGCTGGCGGGCATTCCCGACAGCGTTGTAAAGCGCGCGCGGCAGGTACTCGGGCAGCTGGAAAGCGGTAAGCCCGAAGCGACCAAAAGAAAAGCGGAAGTTGAGCAGACTGCCATCTCCTTCACACCGCCGGGTGAAGCGGAAGCGATCTTCCGTCTGAAAAACCTCGACGTCAACAATTTAACTCCGATGCAGGCGTTTCAAATCCTGTGCGATCTTGTAGAGCTGGCAAAATGAGGCAGCAGATAGAGCAGGTAGTAGGTAGAAGATAGGAAGTAGGAGGTTAATTAAATTGATTTCCATGGGTGGGAATAAACAATGATAGACATAAAATATTACGACATCGGGCTGAACCTGTTTTGCAGGCAGTTCAGCGACCCGGAGAAGATACTCAGTGACGCTCTGGATGAGGGTGTAATGTGCATTATCACCGGTTCCGATATGAAGTCAAATGAAGCGACGCATCGGTTTGTGCAGACGCATCATGCATACGGCACGGCGGGAATTCACCCGCACAACGCCGATTCGTCGCGCAAGGAGGATTTTGTACGCATTGAGCAATTGCTTTCCTCCAATCCGAAGCTGGTAGCGGTCGGTGAATGCGGGCTGGATTTTGACAGAATGTATTCCACACGAGAAAATCAGATACGCTGTCTTGAACATCACATCAGGATTGCCGAAAAGCTGCATATGCCGATGTTCCTGCATGAAAGAGCGGCAGCGAAGGAATTTGCGGCGCGTTTTGAAAAACATCCGGAGGTCTGCAAGCGTTCGGTCGTGCATTGCTTCACCGGAGACAGGGCGACCATGGAAACATACCTGGCAATGGGCTTCTGTATCGGTATTACGGGATGGATATGCGACGACCGGAGGGCTGATGATCTGCGGAAAGCTGTGGAAATACTTCCGCCCGACCGGGTTCTTATCGAGACTGACGCGCCCTATCTCACGCCCCGGAACGTGCCGGGACTCAGCCGCACCAACCTGCCGCAGAATGTGAAATACGTGGCGCGGGAGCTTGCCAAATACATGGGGACAGACGAGCAGGAATTGATTGTCCATACAAGAGAGAACACGGAGAGAATTTTCAGAATAAAGAGATGAAATAATGTCAAAGGTAAAATTATTAGATAAACATACCGCCGAGCTGATTGCCGCGGGCGAAGTGGTGGAACGCCCTTCGTCTGTGGCGAAGGAACTTGTGGAAAACTGCATTGACGCGGGCGCTTCCGTCATCACGGTCGAGATCAGGCACGGCGGGTCCTCTTATATCCGCGTCACCGACAACGGCGAGGGAATATCACCCGACGACGTGCCGACCGCGTTTCTCAGACACGCCACCAGCAAAATCCGCGTAGGCGCCGATCTCGACAGCATTGCGACACTCGGTTTTCGCGGCGAGGCGCTTGCATCCATCTGCGCGGTGTCCAAGATGGAGCTGATCACCCGTACCGCTGAGAGCGACAGCGGTGTGCATTACGTCATTGAAGGCAGCGACGAGGTGGTCAATGAGGAAATAGGCTGCGCCGTCGGTACGACAATTATCGTGCGCGAGATGTTTTACAATACGCCCGCGCGCCGCAAATTTCTCAAATCGGACAAGACTGAGGGCAACGCAATTGCCTCGGTAATTGACCGCGTGGCACTGTCGCACCCTGAGATTTCTTTCCGCTTTATCCGCGAGGGTAGGGAGGTATTGCTCACCCCGGGCGACGGAAAGCTGCGTTCGGCGGTTCACGCGGTCTACGGCAGGGAATTCACATCGGGATTGATTCCGGTCAAATATAACTACAACGGGGTAAGTGTCGAGGGTTTTGTCTCAAAGCCTGTCAATTCCCGACCCAACCGCGCCATGCAGATTTTCTTTATCAACGGCAGATATGTGCGCAGCAACACAATGCAGCGCGCTCTGGAGGACGCCTGCAAGGGTGCCGTGATGATAGGCAAATTTCCCGCCTGCGTGCTGGGAATCAGCCTTGACTGTTCGGCTGTGGACGTGAATGTTCACCCGGCCAAGCTGGAGGTCCGCTTCACGGACGAAAAGCCGGTTTACGAATCGGTCTACTTCGCTGTCAGGTCGTCCCTGGCGGAATTCGACGCGCCGCGCGATGTGGAGCTTCCGCCTGCGCGCAGGGTCAGCACATCGCCCAATATGCACGAATACAGCGGCGTTCAGATTGATTTAAACAACAGCATGCGTGCGCGGCAATCAGATAGTCGTATGCCGGCGGATTCACACGAGGAGGTTGACGAGCGCGATACGGAAAATAAACCGTATGATTTGGCGCCGCTCACGGTCAATGACCCGGGAACGGTTGCTTCGGCGGCTTCTTCAAGACCGACGCCCCCTGTCCCTCCCACATACGAAGAGGTGGTGCGTGCCGCGGAGCCTGAAATTCACGGCACACGGCCGCCGGAAAAGAGCGACTTTTTACAGATATCCGATGATAGGTCTGAATACTCGGAAGTCGAAACACCGAAAAAACAGACGTTAACCGGCGAGACGGAGAATATAATTGAAAAAAACGACAGCTTCATCCTGCCGGAATACAAAATCGTGGGCGAGATATTCAGCACCTATATTCTTGTGGAATCGGGCGGGGAGCTGATTCTGATCGACAAGCATGCCGCCCACGAGCGCCTTATATACGAGCGTCTTCTGCGTCAGAGGGAAAATCCCGACAGCCAGATGCTTCTCACTCCGATTCCGGTTACACTGGAAAAGACACAATACGACTCGGTGACGCAAAGCATTGAGCTTCTTGCGCAGGCGGGCTTTGAAGTGGAGGATTTCGGCATGGGAACGGTGCTTCTGCGCAGCGTGCCGACCATTCTGTCGGGTGACGACGCGGAGGGGGCATTTCTGGAGATTGCCGGACAGCTTCGCGGCGGGCAGACGTCAGTCACCACTGAACGCATAGACTGGATCTACCACACCATTGCCTGCAAGAGTGCCATAAAGGGCGGCGACAGAAACCTTCCCGGTGAGCTTGCCGAGCTGGTGCTGACGCTTATCAGCTATCCCGATGTGCGTTACTGCCCGCACGGAAGGCCGATATTCGTATCGCTCAAACAGCGCGAAATAGAAAAATACTTCGGGAGAATCCAGCAATGAACGACAGATGCAAGGTCGCGGCAGTGGTGGGAGCCACCGCTTCGGGAAAAACCGCGCTTTCGGTGGAGCTTGCCGTGAGATTGAACGGCGAAGTGATTTCCGCTGACTCCATGCAGATTTACCAAGGGCTTTCCATCGCCACCGCCAAACCTGACGCGGAGGAAATGCGGGGCATACGCCACCATCTCATTGACTTTGTGCCGCCCGACGGCGAATTTTCCGTGGCGCAGTACTGTGAGCTTGCGCACCGGGCAATCGCCGATGTTTCCTCTCGGGGCAGACTCCCGATCGTCTGCGGAGGCACGGGACTTTATGTCGATTCGCTTCTCAACAAC
The DNA here is from genome assembly GCA_900322085.1 of uncultured Eubacteriales bacterium. GTDB lineage: Bacteria > Bacillota > Clostridia > Oscillospirales > Acutalibacteraceae > RUG762. The sequence goes on from ONYN01000003.1 coordinate 5,181, forward strand.
ATCATCTTTGCCGATATTCCCTCCGATGAAGCTCTGCGAAGCAGACTCAACGCGGAATTTGAAGAACAGGGGGGGCAGGGGCTTCTGGAACGACTGCGCATGCTGGATCCCGAGACCGCCGGAAAGCTGAGTCCCGCCGACAAAAAGCGCATTGTGCGGGGACTGGAAGTCTATGAACTGAGCGGCACGACGCTTTCGGAATTCAACCGCCGTTCACGCAGCTTTCCCGACAGATACGAGACATGCGTAATAGGCATTGGCTACCGCGACAGGCAGAAACTCTACGACAGGATCAATCTGAGGGTCGACAGAATGCTTGAAGCCGGCCTGCTCGACGAGGTGAGAAATTTTGCTTCGGCAGGCAGCGGTGGGACAGTCATTCAGGCAATCGGATGCAAGGAACTGCTCCCGTATCTGCGGGGCGAGGAAAATTTGGCAATATCTGTGGAAAGATTAAAGCGCGAAACCAGAAGATTTGCAAAACGACAGTTGACATGGTTCCGACGAGATGATAAAATAATATGGATATACGCCGATGAAGCCGATTCGTTTGAGCAGCTGGCATCTCTGGCGGAAAATGAAATAAGGTCTCGTTTGAAAATAAAATAACGGAAGGGAGATATGATAAATGGCGCAGGAAAAGCGAAGTCCGCATAATAACGCGACTCCGAAAAAAAATGTGGTAATGTCCGGCGGAACAGAATATGAAAAATCCATGGCCGGCGACAGAATTGTCTCCGGCACAGCGCAGCGTCCCAGACCGTCATCGGTGACTGCCGATGACTATGCCGATTATCTGAACAGCTTCAGCGGCACCCAAAGGGGTCGGACGTCACGCCAGGGAAAAACAAGACCCCGGGGAACAAATGTGGCGCGCGGCAGAAAAGACCGTGGAAGAAACGGCTTTGAATCGGCTGTGGGCAGCACGATGAATACGGTTCTGCGCAAGTATATTCCCAGACTCAGGGTCAGGCTCACGGTTTCCGCGCTTGCCGCACTGATGGCCGGAATTCTGGTCTACCATACCTATATGGGCATATATGTCAGCTACAAGACCGAGAGTGTCAGGATAAGTCCCTACGTGGAAACCATTGACGTAGAGGGCATTGCCATCCGCGAAGAAACCTTGATCGAGGGCAATCTGAGCAGCACAGCGGTCAAGGCGGTGCAGAACGGCGACAAGGTATCGCAGGGCGAAGCCATCGTCAATATATTCGGCTCCGCGCAGGAGGCCACCGCATACAAGCGTGCTGCGGAGATCGACAGAGAAATCGGTAAGCTTGCAAGCATGGTGACGGCTTCGGAGGACAGCGCAGATACGGTGGAAAATATAGGCAGGCTGCTCGACAATCAAATGGTATCTCTGAACGAATACGCCGATCAGAGGGACATGAGCGGCGTCTCAAAGGCAAAGGGTGAGATCACCTACCTGCTCAACAAGCGGCAGGTTGCCATGAGACAGGTTGAGGATTATCAGAGCCGCATTGAACAGCTGGAACAGGAAAAAGCAGCTTTGGAAAAGAACGGCTTCAAAGCGCCGAAGAATATACCCGCGCCGGTTTCGGGATACTTCGCGGACAGCTGCGACGGATATGAAAGTCTGCTTACCACGTCAATGGTATCGGATCTCACGGTAGACAAGCTCGATGAGATTATGCAGAGTGAGGTTTCGGTTCCCGACAAAACCATTGGCAAGATGGTGAGCAGTTTTACCTGGTATCTGGCCTGTCCGGTACCGGCGGTGGAAGCCGATGCCTATCTGACGGTCAATTCCACCTATACGCTCAGTCTTCCTTATTCCGAAACAGAGTCCATCAAGGCGGAGCTTGCGTATCTGAATAAGGTGGAAGGGCAGGACAAGTACCTCGCGATATTCAGATGCAATTCCCTGGCCTCGGAGTTATGTGCCGTGCGCAGTCAGCCTGTCAAGATCGAAAAGTGCAGATACGAAGGCTTTGCCATCAAAAAAAGCGCCCTTCACGCGGGCGTCAAGACCGAGATACACAAAAATCCCCATCCGGAAGACGAATTCCCCAGGGCGCATCTGGTTTACGTGACACAAACCACCTATCCCAGCGTCTACGCGATCGTTGCCGGACAGATCAACGAAAAGGAAGTCAACATTGTCTACAGCACCGACAAGCTGGTCATTTGCAGTCCCAGGCATGACGACGGCAATTATCTTTCGCTGTACGACACGATAGTCATAGAGGAAAGGGGCCTGTACAATGGAAAACTTCTCAAATAAGCCCGCCGTTTCCCCGGAGTTTGAAGCGAGATTTCACGATGTGGAGGAGAACCTCAAGGTCATCCGTTCCCGGATTGCCCGGGCGGCGGAGCTTTCGGGACGAAGCGCGGATGATATCATTCTGATGGCTGTTACCAAGACCGTTCCGGTGGAGGTCATCAATCACGCGCTTTCGCTGGGCGTGGATTATATGGGCGAGAACCGTGTGCAGGAGCTGAATTCAAAATACGATCATCTCGACCGCGAAGGCAGGCACATTCACCTCATAGGTCATTTGCAGACCAACAAGGTCAAGCAGGTGGTCGGCAGGGTCGAAATGATACAGTCGATTGATTCGGTGCGTGTTGCGCAGGCTGTCGCGGCAAGGAGCCGTGAACTGGGCATTGTTACAAACGCTCTGGTAGAGGTAAATATCGGCTATGAACAGAATAAATCGGGTATTTCACCCGAAGCGGCACATGAATTGATATGTGAGATCAGCGAATTTGATGGTATAAATGTACAAGGATTAATGGCAATTCCGCCCGCTGATTGCGAAATTGCACAAACTATCAAATATTTTGAGGAAATATACAAACTGTTTATTGACATTGGCTCAAAAAACACACATAATAATAGTTATACAATGAAACATCTGTCAATGGGAATGTCGGCCGATTATGCCGAAGCCATCATGCACGGTTCCACGATGGTGCGTGTCGGTACGGCTTTGTTTGGCAGAAGAAATTACAACAAATAAAACGGAGGAAAATGAAAATGGCATGGATCAAGCGACTTAAAAAGGAAACATATATCGACGATGACGCTGATACGGAGGAGTTCGAGGATTACGAAGACGAGACCGAAGAGGAAGAAGAGTATGAGGAGGAACCTGTGAGCGAACCGGCTCCCCGCAGTGCCACCGCAAGGAGACAGACCTACGCGGCTGCATCCAAGTCTGAAACAGCCAATACACACGCTCTTTACAACAACGGTGAACCGAAGTCCTACATAGACATTCGCACCCCCGAGACACGTGAAGAGGCATATGAAATTGCGGACTGCCTGCTGCGCGGACACACTGTCACCATCAATCTGGAATCCATTAACCGTGATCTCGGTTCGAGAATACTTGACTTTCTGAGCGGCGTCACATACGCTTGCGGCGGTGAGCTGATCAAGGTTACCAAGACCACATGGATGGTCACTCCCGGCGACGTGGGAGTCAACAGACAGGGCTTCCTTTCCGACGCGGAAAACAACGACGCTTTCTACGGTTGATGATAAATGGGCGTCGGCGGCATGAATTCCGCGGGAGAACGGGAGCGGCAGGATAAGCACAAGAAATCCACTGCCGACAGTAAGTATTTCACAGCTATGATAGAGGACGCCGCGGAGCTTTGTATGCGGCGCGGACGTCCTGTTTTTACCGACTTTCTGACCGAAGCGGAGCAGACGGAGGCAGAAGCGGTGATGAAGCGCAGCGACGCCCATTACCTTTTCTGGGGCGGATATGACAGTGCGGAAAGGCGTATGCTGGGGGTATTCCTTCCGTACGATGCGCCTGACACGGAGCTTTTTCCGCTTGACCCGGTCACTGCGTCGTTCCGGAGTTCCGAGAGCGTCGATCACCGTTCGGTGCTCGGCACGCTCATGGCCCAGGGAATAGAGCGAAGCTGCGTCGGCGATATCCTTATTGAAAGCGGACGGTGTGTATTCTTTTGCAGGAATACCGTTACCGCCGCGTTGCTTAATGATATCGCAAAAATAGGCGGCGTAGGGGTAAAGCTTTCCCGGGGATGCACAGCGCCTCTGCCTGCGGCGCACGGTTTCAGACCAATCAACACGACAGTTGCGTCAGCGCGGCTTGATTGCGTTGCCGCGGCGCTTGCCGGAACGGGACGCGCCAATGCCGCACAGTTGATCGAGGCCGGTGAGGTATTGATCAATTCGGTGATATGCAAAAAGGTTTCGCATACCGTTCATCCGGGCGATAAAATAACGGTGCGCGGAACAGGTAAATTCATTATCGACGAAATAGAAAATGTGACTCGAAAGGGAAGACTGATACTGTCTGCCCGAAAATATGTATAAATATGTTTAAAGGAGGACGGTACGTTGCTTACCCTTAACGAAATAAGAAACGTCAATTTCAGAAAGTCCAACTTCGGAGGCTATCGCGCTGAGGACGTGGAAGCGTTTATTGATGAGGTACAGCTTTCGTATGATTCACTGCTTAAGGAAAACGCCGAGCTGCTCAAAAGACTGGAAAGCCTGACCAGCAAGCTCGAGGAATACCAGAGAGAAGAGGATTCCATCCGCAATGCGCTGATGAACGCGCAGAAGGTTGGCGATGCGTCTCTGCGTGACGCAAAGCACAAGGCCGAGATCATTCTGAAGGACGCCACCATCAAGGCGGAAAAAATTGTCTCCAACGCTCAGATAGAGATTCACCGTGAGCGCGACGTCATCGAAAAGATGCAGCGTGATATTGCCGACTTCAAGGCGCGTCTGCTTAAGGCGTACAAGGAGCATCTCACCCTGATCAACAGCATACCCAACGAGGATATCATGCGGCAGGATACACGCGACGCGGTTGCTTCGGTGCCGATGCTCGACCGTGACACGTCGGCCTATCAGGCGTCCCGAAGGGATTATCCGCAGGACGATTATTCATACTCCGACAGACGCTCGGGTGATTCCTATGACCGCCGCGGGGACTTCGCTCCCCAGGATCCCGATGACGGCCGCTACGGGCGTGACGATATGAATTCCATGCAGACCGACAGCTCCGCCGACGATATGTACAGCGACTCGGTTCGACCCGCAGGCAGTCAGGAGCCTGTCATGCCTCGCGAGAGGATGAACCAGTCCAGAGGCGGATTTACGGTGAATATTGACGACAGTATGCCCTCCATGCAAACCACAACGCTGCCTCCTCCCATGCGTGAGCAGAAGAAATTCTCGGCATTTGACAACAACTCCCAGCAACAGACCTATGGCGATTCACGATCCGACATGGGCGGCTTTGACCGTTCTCCCATAAGCAGCGACGATATGGACGGCTTTGGCGGTGGGAAATATGCTGACCCTGATTCGCTTATGAACGGCGCAGACGATTTCCGTAACCAGTCGTTCGATCAGGGACGCGGCTCCATGCAGGACGGGGACGACAGAACCTTCCGCAGGAGATTTAACTGATTTATATTCATATATTAATTTTTGCTAAATATTAAATATTGCTATTTTTTGGAAAGAAGGAAAGATGACCCATGAGCCAGGATTACAACAGCACGCTCAATCTCCCCGAGACCGAATTCCCCATGAGGGGCAACCTTCCCAAGCGTGAGCCGGATATGCTCGCCCAGTGGGAGAAAAAGGATATCTATCATAATATGCTCAGGCGTAACGAGGGCAAGCCGAAATTTGTGCTTCACGACGGACCTCCCTACGCAAACGGCGACATTCACCTTGGCACGGCTCTCAACAAGGTGCTCAAGGATATCATTGTAAGATACAAGAATATGTCAGGCTTCAACGCTCCGTTTGTTCCCGGATGGGATACCCACGGACTTCCCACCGAGCTTAAGGCGCGCAAGGCGGCAGGCTTCGAGAAGGCTTCCAAAATGAGCGACCTTGAACTGAGAGGCATGTGCCGAGAATTTGTCAACGGCTATATCGACGATCAGCGCAATCAGTTCAAGCGTCTGGGCAATGTGGGCGAATGGGCGGACCCGTACATCACCCTGCTTCCCAAATTTGAGGAAAAGCAAATCGAGATATTCGCCGAGATGGCCTGCAACGGCCAGATTTACAAGGGTCTGAAGCCGGTTTACTGGTGCCCCGACTGCCAGACCGCACTTGCCGAGGCGGAGATTGAATATTCCGAGGACCCCTGCGTTTCGGTTTTCGTCAAATTCAAGGTGGCCGACGATCTCGGCAAATTCGCCGCCCTTGGCATCGACAAGGACAACACCTACTTTGTCATCTGGACCACTACCACATGGACACTTCCGGGCAACCTGGCTATCTGCCTCGGCCCGAGATATATGTATAAATTCATCAAGGCCGGCAATGAAGTTTACATCATGGCGGACGGTCTGTATGAGGAGGCCTTGCAGCTTGCCGGCATCGAGGATTACGAGATTGTCGGTGAGATGTCCGGCAGCGAAATGGAGTACATGAAGGCGCAGCATCCTTTCCTTGACAGGACGTCTCTCATCATTGTAGGCGACCACGTCACGCTGGAATCCGGTACAGGCTGCGTTCACACGGCGCCCGGCTTCGGTATCGACGACTTTAATGTCTGCAACAATTACCCCGAAATCGGCATTGTGGTTTCGGTTGACGCAAACGGTATGCTCACCGAAGAGGCGGGACAGTTCGCCGGTCTTTCCACCGAGGACGCCAACAAGGCCATCGCCATTCATATGGACAAGACAGGCAGTCTCTTTGCCTCCCAGAAAATCAAGCATAAATATCCCCATTGCTGGCGCTGCAAGAACCCTGTTCTGTTCCGCGCCACCGAACAGTGGTTCTGCTCGGTTGACAGCTTCAAGGACAAGGCGATTGAGGCCATCAATGACGTCAACTGGGTCACCGCGTGGGGCAAGGAAAGAATCACCCAGATGGTGCGCCACAGAAGCG
>ONYN01000030.1 GCA_900322085.1 uncultured Eubacteriales bacterium
GCAAGCAAAATTCACGAAATATGGCGAAAAAGATGCAAGCGAAACGTGCGCGAAGGGATTCGTCAGCAGGCTCTTAACATTCTCATAATTGTAAACCCTCCATGTATGCCAGCGAACGCGCGCTCAGAGCGGCGTATCGCTCGCGCTTGTCCCTGATTTTGGGCTCGATTGGAGGGAGTATGCCGAAATTGGCACCCATAGGCTGGAAATCCTTTGTTTCGCGGTTGCAGATATGCCCCTGCAAGGCGCCCAGCATGGTAAATCCCGGCAGAATCAACCGTTCCTTCCCCTGCAATGTGCGCACCGCGTTAATGCCGCAGAGCAGACCGGAGCCTGCCGACTCCATATATCCTTCCACGCCGGTAATCTGTCCGGCAAAGAAGATGTCCGGGTGGTCAATCATGGAATAATCTCCATTGAGTATCTTGGGTGAATTCAGAAAGGTATTGCGGTGCATGACGCCGTAGCGCACGAATTCGGCGTTTTTTAGCGCGGGAATCATGCCGAACACACGCTTCTGCTCCCCGAATTTCAGATTTGTCTGGAAACCCACCAGATTGTAGAGTGTGCCTTGGCGGTTTTCCTTGCGAAGCTGGAGATTGGCCCACGGACGATGCCCGGTGCTGGGGTCGCGCAGTCCGACCGGTTTCATAGGGCCGAAGCGGATCGCGTCCCTACCGCGTGAGGCAAGTATTTCGATAGGCATACATCCCTCATAGACCTTCACACCGTCCGATTCAAAATCATGCAGCGGCGCTCTTTCCGCGTTGACCAGCGCCTCCTGAAAAGCTTCGTATTCTTCCCTGTTCATCGGACAGTTAATGTAATCGTCGTCACCCCTGTCATATCTCGAAGCGGCAAACGCACAGCTCATGTCAATGCTTTCGGCGGTGACAATAGGCGCGGCGGCGTCGTGGAAATTCAAAAACTGATGGCCGCACAGCTCCCCGATCGCTCTCGAAAGCGGCTCGCTCGTCAGAGGACCGGTGGCTATAATCACAACTTCATCACGGGGAATGTCGGTAAGCTCCCCTTGGACAACCTCGATATTCGGGTGACTGCGGATAGCCTGCGTGACCTTGGCAGCAAATATATTCCTGTCAACAGCCAGCGCACCGCCTGCCGGAACGCTGCATTCATCCGCCACACGCAGAAGAAGCGAGCCAAGTCTGCGCATTTCCTCCTTCATCAGTCCCGCTGCGGAATCGAGCCTTGCCGCCTTTAGTGAGTTGGAGCAGATCAGCTCGGCAAAATCGGGATTTTTATGGGCCGGAGTAAATTTGTCGGGCTTCATCTCGCAGAGCTTTACCTTCACGCCGTTTTCAGCACACTGCCATGCCGCTTCGCAGCCCGCAAGACCTGCCCCCGCTACCGTAACGCTTCCAATCATTTCGCCTGCTCCCCGCTGTCCTCAATATTGACGCTGTAACCGCAGTCCTTCTCCGCGCAGTACAGCTTGTTGATCTTCTTGGTCTGTTTTTTATAGAGAATCCTGCCGCACTGGGGACATTTTTCCCGTGTAGGTTCGTCCCATGACACAAAAGTACATTCCGGGTATCTGGAACAGCCGTAGAACACCTTGCCGCGCTTGGACTTCTTGATGACAACCTTAGCGCCGCACACGGGACAGTCGGCGTCTATCTCCTGAACGATCTTCTTGATGTTGCGGCACTCGGGGAATCCGGGACAGGCAATGAATTTGCCGTAACGTCCGGTCTTGATGACCATTTTTCTGCCGCACTTTTCGCAGACAATGTCGGTTTCCTCGTCGGGTATCTTCATGTCGATGCCCTCCATAGCCTTCTTGACGTCGGCGAGATTCTTCTCAAAATCTCCGTAGAATTCTCCCAGCGTCTCTATCCATTCCTTCGAGCCGTCGGCAATATTGTCGAGATTGCGTTCCATGCCGGCGGTAAATTTCAGATTGACGAATTTTGCAAAACGCTCCTTCAGCAGCTTGTTGACAATCTCGCCAAGCTCGGTCGGCTTGAGGGATTTGCCTTCACGGGCGACATATTCCCTTCCCACCACCGTGGTGATGATGGTCGCATAGGTGGAAGGCCGGCCGATGCCGTTTTCCTCCAGTGCCTTGATGAGCGTCGCCTCGGTATATCGCGCCGGCGGCTGGGTGAAGTGCTGCGAACCGGTTATCTCTTTGACTTTAAGCAACATTCCCTCTTCCAGAGGCGGAAGCGCTCCGCCGTTTTCGTCGTCCTCGTCCTTGCTCTCTTCGTACAGAACCGTGTAGCCGTCAAATTTGACGGTATATCCGGAAGCTTTGAAAAGATATCCTCCACCGGTAATATCAACACTGACTGTGTTGTGAATACACTGTGCCATAAGGCTGGCGGTAAACCTCGACCAGATGAGCTTGTAAAGCTTGTATTGGTCGGGCGTCAGGCTGTCCTTGATGCTCTCGGGGTCGAGAGAGGGCATTGTGGGGCGGATCGCCTCGTGTCCGTCCTGCGCGCCGGCCTTGGTCTTGAAATTGTATGGCTTTGCGGGAAGATACTTCTCTCCCCAACGCTCAAGAATGTACTGTGTCCCCTCGCTGCGCGCGTCGTCGGAGATTCTCAGCGAATCGGTTCTCATGTAGGTGATGATACCCACAGCGCCCATTCCCTCGATTTCAACGCCCTCGTAAAGCTCCTGCGCCACCTTCATGGTGCGGCGGCTCTGGAAGTTTAATTTGCGGCTTGCTTCCTGCTGCATTGTGGATGTGATAAAGGGCGGTGCGGGCGTCTTTTTGCGGGTTCCCTTTTTGATATCCGCCACAGTGAATTCCGCTCCGTCAAGCTCGGCAAGGATTCCATCGGCCTGCGCCTTGTCGCTTATCTGAATCTTGCCCTCGGCATTGCCGTAAAACTGCGCGGAAAACGCCTTGCGCCCGCCTTTGGGAATGAATTTGCCCTCGATAGTCCAGTACTCTTCCGGAACGAAGGCTCGAATCTCCTCTTCTCTGTCGCAGATCACACGCACTGCCACCGACTGAACACGTCCCGCGGAGAGACCTCTGCGGATTTTCTGCGAGACAAACGGACTGAGTCTGTAACCGACGATTCTGTCGAGCAGACGGCGGCACTGCTGGGCGTTGACCAGCTTCATGTCGATCGTTCTGGGATTCTTTATGCCGTTTTGCACAGTGGTCTTGGTGATCTCGTTGAATGTGACACGGTTTTGTTCATTCGGGTCCAGACCGAGAATATAGGCAAGGTGCCATGAAATCGCTTCTCCCTCGCGGTCAGGGTCGGTCGCCAGATATACAAAATCGCTCTTTTCGGCGGCCTTTTTGATCTTGTCGACAAGCTCCTCTTTGCCCTTGATTATCTCGTATTTGGGTTTGAAGTCGTGCTTTACGTCCACACCGAGCCTGCTCTTGGGCAGGTCGCGGACATGACCCATTGAAGCGACGACATCGTAACCCGAACCGAGGTATTTCTTTATGGTCTTTGCCTTGGCGGGAGACTCGACTATTACTAGCTTAGACAAATTATATCATGCCTTTCATAAATATATATCTTAATTCAATTGACAAAACGCAGACAAAGTCAGCCTTTGGAATATCTGTTGCCGGGCAGCGATCTGACGGCGGCGTAAAGCTCCAGCTCAGTTATGCTGCGGGACAGCTCCGAGGAATCCATTCCCAGCTCGGCCAGCAGATCCTGAAAATGCTTGGGCGCCGCGCCAAGGGCGTTCCACACCTTCTGCGCGCTCTCAGACATTCCCAGAGGTGCCCGGGATTCCTGCGGCTCGGGGATTGACGACGGCTTGGACGGCATTTTTTCTGCTTCTTTCTTTGCGGTGCCGTCATGCGTCCCCGCATCGGAGGACAGCTCTGTCTCGACCGAAGCCTTTTTGTGATTTTCAGCAGCCTTTGCCGCCCTGTCCCACTTGGGTCGGACATGCTTTGGGTCAATCATGGAATTTGGATTCGCAAGGTTATTGGAAACAATGCGGTGAGGAAATTTTTCAATATATTGACACAGCACATCCGCGGCGTTTTCTATCGGAACGGCTCCGTCAAAGATCAGACGATTGGTACCTTTTGCCTGATTATTGTTTATCTCGCCCGGAACGGAAAAAATATCCCTTCCCTGCTCCAGCGCAAGATTCGCGGTAATAAGCGAGCCGCTTCTTGCTCCCGCCTCCACCACTATCACACCAAGCGAAAGGCCGGATATGATTCGGTTTCTGACAGGAAAATGATAATTCAAAGGAGGAGCACCGGGAGGATACTCCGAAATCAGCGCGCCGCTTGTCGAGATGACCTGACGCAGTCCCTCATTTTCCATATTGTAACGCGTGTTAATTCCGCAGCCAAGCACCGCAACGGTCTTACCGCCGGCAAGAATCGCTCCGTTGTGGGACGCGGTATCAATTCCTCTGGCACATCCGCTTATTACGATCGCGCCGCATGCGGCAAGCTCCCTGGCAAGATTGACGGCAACACCGTAGCCGTACCGGCTGGCACGCCGCGTCCCGACCATAGCGATACAGACTTCATTGTCAATATCCGGCCATTCACCGCAGATATACAATGCCGCCGGATAATCCGGAATATTCAGCAGCCTGTTGGGATAATCATCGCTGTCGGGTGTCATAATCCGGTACCTCAGACGATGGCAGGCTTCCACTATCTCACAAGCCGCGTCAAGCGGCGTATCCGAGAGCATCGACAGTTCCTTCTGATTCAGAAGTCCGCTTATCATTCGCTCTGTATTGTCAGCCTCATAAACAGCACGGCAGGAGCCAAAATATTCGATAAGCTGCGGCACTCTCCGGCTGCCTTCCCCCAGAGCCTGTTGAAGCCAAACGCCGTAAATCTCATCTCCGGTCATACGATGAATACACCTCCGTCGCTGCAAATTCATTCCAGGATACAATTAATATATAGTATATAGCTTTATTTCGGAAAATTAATTAATTTTTTATTAACAAAGCGGCACTTTATTTGTCAATATACCCTCTCATCATCTCCCACATCAGAATGGCGGCGGCTGTCGCGGCATTGAGCGATTCGGCACGTCCGTTCATAGGAATGGTAACTTTCTCCGGGCAGGCGGCTGTCAGCTCGTCAGTCAGACCGTTGCCCTCATTGCCAATGCACATGACGGCCCCCTTGAAAAACCGGATTCCTGTGACGTCAGCGGCGCCCTCACGGGGAACCGCCGCCATCGGACGCATGTTTCGCTGAGCGGCGGCGGCCATATCAGACGGAGCGTCATCCGATAAAAAAATCGGTATGCGGAACATCGCGCCCATTCCCGCCCGAAGGGCCTTCGGTGAGAAGCAGGAGGCACACCCCGGCGTGAGAATGATTCCGTCCACCCCCAGCGCCTCGGCGGTCCGGAATATGGCTCCGACATTGGACGGATCCTGAAGATTTTCCAGAAGGACATATTGACCGTTCGTTCTGAGCTTATTCAGATCGTTTTCCACCGACGGAGCCTTTGCCACGATAAAGATTCCCTGCGTACTTTCGGTGTCGCTGATTTTTTTTGCGATATCGTCGGTTATCTCACAGACCTCCTGTGCCTTTTCGATCAATCCTTCGAGATAATCCGAGTATTTTTCCATCGCCGTCCCGGTGCAAAAAAGTTCTTCCACTTCAACGCCGCTTTCAACGGCGTCGCTGCAAAGCCTTGCGCCTTCACAAATGATAAGTCCCGCCTTCCGTCGTTCCCTTGCGCTTGTCATCAGACGCATCGCACGCCGCACAGCGGGATTGTCCTTTGATGTGATTTTTACCACGCAGCATTCCTCCTTTATTGTGCAAATAAAAAGACTGCGCCGGATACGAATTCATTGCCGCAGCGCAGTCTGATTTATATAAACGATATGCAATTACTTGCGTGCTTCCTTGGCTGTTTCCACCAGAGCGGTGAATGCCTTGGGGTCGGCGATAGCAATCTCGGAGAGCATCTTTCTGTTGAGGGTCACGCCGGCCTTCTTAAGACCGTCCATGAACTGCGAATAGTTGATGCCGTTGAACTTGCATGCAGCCGAAATTCTGGTGATCCAGAGGCGGCGGAAATCGCGCTTCTTCTGTCTGCGGCCTACATATGCGTAGTTGCCGGACTTCATAACGGCTTCCTTAGCCATCTTGAAGTGCTTGCTTCTTGCGCCCCAGTATCCCTTAGCGAGCTTTAATGTCTTTTTTCTTCTCTTGCGAGTGGCAAGAGCA
>ONYN01000296.1 GCA_900322085.1 uncultured Eubacteriales bacterium
GCCCCCACTCCCCCGCCAAGGCTCCGCCCTGGACGGGCCAGGAGGAACAAGTTCCCCCTGGACTCCCACGCTCGCATTCGCTCGCTAGTTATGGCGCTTTCCTTTTACAATCGCCTAATAAATCATGATTTTGCTCTAAACCTTTTCGGGCAGAATCATCGTAATTCTTGTGCCTTTTCCCACTGTGGATTCTGCTGTGACAGTGCCGCCCAGCTTCTCCACAACCGAACGTGTAATGAATAAACCCATTCCTGTGCGGCGTCCGGATTCATTAGGCACATTATCGCCCATAAAACCCGCCATAAAGATATGAGGAAGATCGTCATCAGCTATGCCGCATCCGCTGTCGTCAACCATCAGATGAATCATGCTGCCTTCCTTCTTAGCGGAAATGGCAATCTTGCCGCCAAGACCTGTGAACTCCACCGCGTTAAAGACCACCTGGGTCAAAGCAAAAATAAGCCAGCGTTTGTCGGTAACAATGTCAATGTCAAGACCTTTCCAGAGCAGTCCGATTCTCTTCTCCATAAAGAACGGAGAAAACCGTCTCAGACACTCCTTTACCATTGCCGAGAAATTATATTTTTTGAGTTCAAGGTTATCCTTTATGCTGTCAAGCATGGTAAAATAATAAATCCTGTCAAGCATCGCATTGACATACTCAGCTTCTCTGCCGAGCGAATCGGCCGTTTTTTTGTCGGAAAGCGATTCTACCTGCTTCAGAAGTCGAACGGCAGCCGGCTTTGCGTCTGACGCCCACACCTCGACACAGTCGCTGTAGAGAATCTCATCATCGCTCATATGGTCAAAGAATTCCTCTATCTCCTGACCTCTTTCACTGCGCTTTACCTCCGAAGGCACCTCCTGGGAAGTCTGAACCTGCTGATACAACGGACGGTACGCGCTTTGAATCGGCTGGGGCTGCACAGGTTCCACTCTCTGAGGCTCCTGTACGGCCTCGTTTACGGCAGCGGTCCGACCTCCCCTGAAGGGAATCGACATCACCGGACCGCCTATTACATCGGAGGCCGGCGGAGCGGATATATTGGGAGCAACCGCGTCGGCGGTATATCTGAGTTCCTCACCCACCTGCTGTGACGGAGAATCAAATGTCATCACCGGCTTACCGATCATATTGTCGTCGTATGCCGCAGGCATTCTCTCCTGCATATTGACCGGTTCGGGACGGAATTCAAACCGGGAAGGCGCCTGACGACGAAATCTTTCCGGTTCTCTCTGTGGTTCATTCACCGGTTCCGGTTCAGATTCGACAGAATACTCTATGCCGTCATCAAAGCCGCGGTCATCGCGATAATCATTTTGGTTCCATGAGTCACGCTCATCGCGAAAATCATTGAAATCGCCTCCGTCGCGGTAATTGTTCTCACTGATTTCTTCACCGTAATCAGGATTGTCGTAATTGTAATCCGGACCGTCATTTGCTCTGTACCCCATGGATTCATCCTGATATCCGTAATCATCGGGGGATTCATCAAAAAAATTATACTGTTCCTGCTGTTCGGGATAATACTCCGTCTGACCTTTGCGGGACATCACGAAATCCGCAATGATGATCGCAGCCATTAACAAGAAGCCTATTGCAACCGAAATAAGAGCCACAAAACCGCCGGCTCCGGCAATGGCATCTATCAATATGCCCAGCAGTGACACCACAGCAAATACGACAAACCCTGCCGCGAGAATACGCTTTTTCTTGTCCATATCCCTTATAATCGGGACATTGTCAAGAAACGAATCCAGAAAATTCATAATGTATATTCAACCTCCGTTTTCTTGCGGTATGAACAACTCATTCACCGGCCCACACCGATACAAAACTATTATAACTCAAGGTGTAATTCAATGTCAATTATATAATTATTAAAAATTTGACCAAGTTGTTCAAAAAAAGCCGTGCAGTTATGAATTTTCGTTGCGTTTACAATAAATTTACAGATTATTTATCTCTCACTTCAATCTAAAAAAACAGCCAGAGCCTGTACAAGCCCTGACTGTTAGTATAAAACACAAAGATAATGATTCAATCAATCACTTTACGGCTGCAAATCCCTTTTCAAGATCGGCGATGATGTCGTCAATGTGCTCGGTTCCTATGGAGAGACGGATGGTATTGGGTTTAATGCCCTGATCAAGCAGTTCCTCCTTGGAAAGCTGGGAGTGGGTGGTGGTGGCCGGATGAATCACCAGCGATTTAACATCCGCAACATTCGCGAGCAGAGAGAATATTTCAAGGCTGTCAATAAACCTATGCGCTTCCTCCTGACCGCCCTTGATGTCAAAGGTAAAGATGGATCCGCCGCCATTGGGGAAGTACTTTTTATAAAGCACATTCTGCGGATGATCGGGCAGAGAGGGATGGTTTACTTTCTCGACCTGCGGATGATTGACAAGGTATTCCACAACCTTTGCGGTGTTTTCCGCATGGCGCTCCAGTCTGAGCGAGAGAGTCTCTACGCCCTGCAACAGCAGGAATGCATTGAAGGGTGAGATCGCGGCGCCGGTATCTCTGAGCAGAATGGCACGAATATAGGTAACAAAGGCTGCCGGGCCTACCGCGTCAACAAAGGAAACGCCGTGATAGCTGGGATTGGGATCCGCAATAGGCTTATATCTTCCCGAAGCCTTCCAGTTGAATTTACCTGAGTCTACAATCACGCCGCCGAGTGTGGTACCGTGACCACCGATAAATTTGGTTGCGGAGTGAACAACGATATCCGCACCGTGTTCAATAGGTCTGATGAGATAAGGCGTACCGAAGGTGTTGTCAATGACAACAGGAATACCGTGCCTGTGTGCAATTCCCGCAATTGCGTCAATGTCAGGGATATCGCTGTTGGGGTTGCCGAGAGTTTCGAGATATACGGCCTTAGTCTTGCTGTCGATTGCCGCCTCAACCTCAACCAGATTGTGGATATCCACAAAATGCGTCGTAACACCGAACTGCGGAAGCGTATGTGCGAGAAGATTGTAGCTGCCGCCGTAAATTGTCTTCTGCGCAACAATGTTCTCACCTGCCTGAGCAAGCGCTTCGATTGTATATGTGATAGCCGCGGCACCGGAGGCAAGTGCCAGTGCGGCAACGCCGCCTTCCAGAGCGGCAATTCTCTTTTCCAGCACATCCTGCGTGGAATTGGTAAGTCTGCCATAGATATTGCCCGCGTCAGCCAGACCGAATCTCGCGGCGGCGTGTGCGGAATTCTTGAATACGTAAGAAGTGGTCTGATAAATCGGAACTGCTCTCGCGTCACTTGCGGGATCGGGCTGTTCCTGTCCCACATGAAGCTGAAGGGTCTCGAATCTGTAGCCTTCGGAGGGAGCTGCCTTTACCGGTTCACTTGCCGCTGTCTCAGCCGGAGCCGTTGTCTTTGCCGCTTCCGGCTTTGCCTCTGCCTGCTGTACCTGTGTATTCTGCACCTGTGTGTTTTGTTCTTTGTTTTTCTTACCGAATATTCCCATGATGAATTTCTCCTTATTGTTGTAATATAATAGATGATGTTGTTAATTGAAATCGACTGCGGAAAAAATCATCATTTCACATTCGTCCGAACCGATAATTGATGCGGACGAAACGAATCAAATGCTGCGTCATTAAAAAATCAGTCCTCACTTTGAAATAAGAGTGTTCCTTTAATCGGAAGGCTGAAAAACCTATATAACTTATCTTTAAGCTAGGCTTTATGTATGTATGTTACCACATTTTTTACCATCTGTCAAGCTTTTTTCTTTAATAATTTAAAGTCTATTAAATTAATATATTTTATATGAGTTAATCTGAATTATTTTTAATCAATTCATACAAATACAAAAAAATACTGTCCGCCTTGACTTTCTCGCCTTGACGGACAGCTTATCTTTTTTAGCAGTTATTCTCAAATTTAATTCTAGGGAGGTTTTAGCTGAATTTATAAACTGACAATTCAGTCGGCAAACATGGGGGTGGAAAGATAGCGTTCACCTGTATCGGGCAGCAGAGCAACAATGATTTTGCCCTTATTCTCGGGACGCTTTGCGAGAATGGTCGCGGCATAAACCGCTGCTCCGGAGGAAATACCCACCAGCAGACCCTCGGTGCGGGCAAGTGTCTTGCCGGTCGCAAACGCGTCATCGTTCTCAACGGCGATGATCTCGTCGTAAATGCCGGTATTAAGCGTATCGGGAACAAAACCCGCGCCGATTCCCTGAATCTTATGAGGTCCCGGAGTCCCCTTTGAAAGCACGGGAGAACCTGCCGGCTCGACCGCGACAATTTTGACATTGGGATTCTGGCTCTTGAGGTATTCACCAACGCCCGAAACCGTGCCGCCTGTTCCGACGCCTGCTACAAATATATCGACCTTTCCGTCGGTATCGTTCCAGATTTCCGGACCTGTGGAGTCAATGTGGGCCTTGGGATTGGCAGGATTGGTGAACTGGCTGGGAATGAAGCTGCCTTCGATCTCTTCGGCAAGTTCCTGAGCCTTGGCAATTGCGCCCTTCATGCCCTTTGCTCCTTCGGTCAGCACAAGCTCCGCGCCGTACGCCTTGAGAAGGTTGCGGCGTTCGATGCTCATCGTTTCAGGCATGGTGAGTATGATTCTGTAGCCTCTGGAAGCCGCTACCGCCGCTAGTCCGATGCCGGTATTGCCGCTGGTTGGTTCAATAATGACGGCGCCCGGCTTCAGCAGGCCCTTTGCCTCCGCATCGTCAATCATTGCCCTGGCAATTCTGTCC
>ONYN01000088.1 GCA_900322085.1 uncultured Eubacteriales bacterium
CCGACCCGGGAAGCGGAGCAATCCTTCGTTCAGTCCGAGCCGAAGCCCGCTCAAAAACCGGTTGAAGAAAGCATCGACAGCAATGAAATTGCATGGTCCAATCTGCGCAGAATGATGCACGTCCGCACCATGAAAAACAAAAAGCTTTTCGTAAAACCGGCTGACGCGGAGCAGCCTCCCCTTGAAGCAAAAAAATATTCCCAAAGGGAAAATACCCCGGTTGAGTCTCAGGACGCCACAATCAAATCCGTTTCTTCAGAATATCCCACCAACGAGGATACTGCGGATTTTGAATCAAAACCACGGCCTATCAAAATCACGCAGAAACTGCGCAAAGCAAAACCCGACAAGGAAATGATTGAGATAACTCACAAGCCCGAAGCCGTCGACTTTTCGCCAGAGCACGATGAATCGGATGATTCCCCAATACACAGTTCTGCTGAAATGACACTTCCATTTTCCGACAATCCTCCTCCGTCCGAAGTGCTTCCCATACCGGTCAACGAGCCTCAGACCGATGTTGGCAGAGTATTTTCATCTGGTATGGTACGAACGCCCGAACAGGAATATTACCGTGAGAGTCAAACATACGATTACGAACCTGAGATAGAAAGCACCGACCTCAGTGACCAGCCAATTGTCGAAGAAACGCCTGAAAACAAACAGCCCCAGCCGGTAATGGAAAAAAACCGGACGGAAACAAAGGTGGAAGCCGAAGAGGCTGAATCCGCCCCCGATACTTCGCCTGTGGAAATTGAGCCTGATGAAACCCAGGTACACCAAATGCAGCAGGAGCCGGAAGAAGCCCCCGAGGAAGACCTGACTGAGCAGGACGATGAGAAAGACGAATTCGACAATTCCGAGCTGAATTCATACGAGTTCTTCACACAGAATGTTCTCTCCGAAATGGACAGTGACAGCGCATGGGACGGCGAGAGCTTCTTTGCCGTCGCAGATATTCCCGAGCCGGAGCCGGAACCGATGCCGGAACCCGAACCGGAGCCGGAACCGGTACCTGAGCTTGCGCCTGAGAAAGAATCCGATTTACCGCCGGCTGTGAATATCATAGAAACCCAGCCTGACAATTCCGCATCAATCCGCGCCCAAGACCACGAGTTGAATTCGGCGCAGCAGCCGGATTTAACCGACGAAGAACAGGAGTTTGAAGAATACCAGAAATTCATAGAGCAGCAGCATGAGGACGAAAAACCTGATCAGGTCGACATCAAGACGCAGATTTTGATAAAAGCGGCGGAGCAGGGCAATGCCGACGCACAGTACAAGCTTGGTTTGAGCTATGAACACGGCGACCGCGTTGAACAGAATTATGTCAAAGCGGCGCACTGGTACATTCTCTCCTCCAACCGAGGCAACGCAAACGCTCAGTTCAATCTTGCCAACATGTACGAGCAGGGCTTGGGCGTAAGCAAAAACCTGTACGAAGCAGCAGATCTTTACAAGGCCGCGGCGGAACAGGGTCATTCCAATGCGCAGACACATTACGGACTGTGCCTGAAAAACGGCATCGGTACAGAAGAAAATCAGACGGAAGCCGTCAAATGGTTCGTCAGGGCATCAGAAAAAGGTAATGCGGCGGCTATCTACCATCTCGGCGTCTGCTTTGAATGCGGCGACGGTGTGGATAAGGACTTCTCCCACGCTTTGCAGCTCTATCTGGCGGCGGCCAATCAGAACTACGCCGAGGCACAGAATGCCCTTGCCAACTGCTACATGAGCGGCACCGGCGTTCCCGCCAATTATACCGAAGCCGTGCGCTGGTACAGCAAGGCAGCACGCGGAGGAAATGTCGCCGCCCAGTTCAACATAGGCTTCTGCTGTGAAAACGGTCTTGGCATAGATAAAAATCAGGATATGGCTTACCGATTTTACCGCATTGCGGCCGACAACGGCAGTCAAAGCGCTCTTAAACGCCTGAAAGAACTTGGTTTTGTCGGTGAAGAAATCATTTAGCACAGTTTTAATATAAATTATTAAAAAAATATATTGAAATTAATTGGTTTCCGTAGTATAATGTGGTTGGGTATATCGGTATGCTGATATATTCAAAATACTTATGAAACGTGAGGTAATCTTTATGACCTATGAAATCGCCGGCACTCCCCTTCCTGTCGTTACCTGTACCCTTCAGGCAGGCGAAAAGATGATTTCCGAGAGCGGTGCCATGAGCTGGATGAGTCCCAACATGCAGATGGAGACAAGCAGCAACGGCGGCATCGGCAAGGCATTCGGCAGAATGTTCAGCGGAGAATCCATGTTCCAGAACATTTACACGTCAATCGGAGGTCAAGGCATGATTGCGTTTGCCTCCAGCTTCCCCGGTTCTATCATCCCGTTCCAGATCACCCCCGGCAACAGTATCGTCGTTCAGAAAAAGGGCTTCCTTGCCTCCGAACCCGGCGTAGAGCTTTCGGTATTCTTCCAGCAGAGACTCGGCTCGGGCTTCTTTGGCGGTGAAGGCTTCATCATGCAGAAACTCAGCGGTCAGGGCATGGCATTCGTCGAAATCGACGGTTCGGTCATCGAATATACACTTGGCCCCGGCCAGCAGATGATCATCGACACCGGATACCTCGCCGCAATGAGCGAAACCTGTCAGATGACCATTCAGCGTATTCAGGGCGTCAAGAATATGCTGTTCGGCGGCGAAGGCCTCTTCAACACGGTTGTAACCGGTCCCGGCAAAATTTATTTGCAGTCAATGCCCGCCAATAACCTCGCTCAGAGCCTTATTCCCTATCTTCCGGCTGCAAGAAGCTAATCTGACATACTTCAATCTATCGCACTAATACAAAACGACACTGATCCGACTCTCTCAATGAATCGGTTCGTGTCGTTTTGTATTTTTTGTATTACATTATAAAATCCTCAAAAACGTAACTGCGGCACTCTGTGGAATACACGCGGTCGTCATACCACGGACTGATTCCCATAAAGTCGGCAACATAGAGGACTCTGCCGTCTCTGACTGTCCACTCCATTCCGTGCTCCGGCTCCCAGACACAGCTGAATTCCACCCCGAAGCCAATGATTCCATCGTCTTGCGGCGGCTCGACAATCAAGCAGTTGGCACGGGCGTAGTCTAAAATAGTATCCTCTGTCACATTCTCCGGCACTTCCGGACATTCCGGGTCAAAATACCCGCGCATGTCCTCGCAGTACCTGAGCGAGTATTTTTTCAGCTCTGCAAGCAGTTCATCAGGAAAGTGATTCAGATAATCCGCGCATTTTTCGGCGTATTGGATCATCTCTTCTCCGCCTTTTATAATCACATCCAATTCCTTCCCAAATAACTCGGAATACATTTTGCCATACATCCTATTTCCGCCGGGGTCTTTTTTTATATCCTTCATCAGCATCTTCATTTCCTCCCCCGACGGTTGGCAAGTGCCAGAATGAATCGCGTAAGCTTCATCGGATACAGCCCGCGGCACAGACCGCTGAGCCGTCTGACCGGCATATTCAGCACGATGTCCATCCGTTCGGCATACTGCGGATCTCTGCGGTTTTCGGCTTTAATAAGCTTGTCGGCAATATATCTGACAAGCTTTACGGCATGTCTGAACACTCCGATGGAAACAAGCTGGTTCAAAGTGTTGTTTTCCGAGAATTTCTTTTCTATCGGAAGCTGTTTCTTGGTGGTTGCCTCACCGAATATCCCCAAAAAATCACTCTCATTGGGTCTGCCCGACGGCTTTTTGTACCATTGCGGCACTTCTGATTTTTCCGTGGGTTCTCCCTTTACTGTCACCCATACATCGGTTCTGATGTCAGTGGAAGACGCCGCCGCACATATCCGATACCTGCCCCCGACAGTACCCACACATCCAAACTCCGCACTGTACCGTTCAAACGCGCTGTGCGGAATCACTGCCGATACCGTGCGCTTCTCCCCCTTGGTAAGAAAAACCTTGCGGAATTGCCTGAGCTCTCTCACAGCACGGAATTTTTCACCCTTTGGAGGCTCAATATAAAACTGTACAATCTCACTTCCGTCACGCATTCCGGTGTTTTTCACGTCCACCGTGACCTCCCAGCCTTCCGAGCAGGTATTGACCCTCATGCGCGAATACTCAAATTTTGTATAGCTCAGACCGTAGCCGAACGGAAACGCGGGAAAAATGCCGGCCTTGTTGTAGTATCTGTATCCGACATAAATGCTCTCACGGTACTGTGAAATCTCGGCGTCCGCGCCGAATGTGTCTCCGCACGGCATATCCGTCTCATTGAGGGAATAGCTTACCGAAAGCCTCCCGCACGGATCCGCCAATCCAAAGATCAGATTATAAAGCGCTTCGCCCGTTCCCTCGCCGCCAAGCGGCAGATAAAGCACGGCTTTGACCTTACCTATCCAGCTCATCTTTGGCAGCGCACTTCCGCCCACTATGACCACTGTATTCGGATTCACCTTGGCAACCGAATGAATCAGCTTGGTCTGCGCCTTTGGCAATTGATTGGTAACCCGGTCGGCACTCGCGTTGTCACACACGTCGTCGAATCCCACGAACACCACGGCAAATTCCGACTCGGAGGCACACCTGACGGCTTCGGCAAGAAGCTCTCCGTTGCCCGCCGAATTCTTGTCGAACCCTTCACAGTATTTATATCTGATGCCATTGTTGTCAAATACATGCAACATACCCGGAATCTGACCGCAGTCAAGGGCATTGATGCCTCCGCGCTGTACCCGCAGATTCTTGGCCTGCCTGCCTATCAGTGCTATGGAAGCGCTCATGGGCAGAGGAAGCATATTCCTGTGATTTTTGAGAAGCACCGCCGATGCTTCGGCAGCCTTTACCGCCAGCGCATGACATTCATCCTCCGTCATAGGTTCGGAAATCCCGCTGTCGGAAAATTCTACCGCCGCCTTTACTCTCGCAGCCGACGCCTTGGGGTAGTGCTTCGGTATCTCCCCTTCGCCCACTGCCCTGCGCAGCTTCGACTTCATTCGCATTCCGCCCGAGGGATACGAATAATCCACTCCGCACGCCATGGCTTCCACACAGTCTGCAATGCGCATGTCCGCCATTACGGCGCCCTCGAATTTCCATCTGCGTCTGAGAATATCGGTCAGAAGCACGTGATTTTCGCAGCTTTCAAGGCCGTTGATCTTATTAATGCCGCAGTAAACCGCACGGGGCTGCGAAAGCTTCACCGCCATCTCAAACGGCTTTAAATAGATCTCATGCAGTGCGCGTCTGTCAATCATGCTGTCGCAGGAAAATTTGCCTGTGGACTGATTGCTTCCGGCGAAATGGTGCAGCACTGCGGCGACACCTTCAGACTGCACCCCTTTAACCCACTCCGAGACAAGTATTCCGTTGAGATAAGGATCCTCACTGAAACATTCAGCCATTGAACCGTAGAGCGGACTGCGAACCACTCCCGCATCGGGCGACAAAACGGCATTGTACCCTCCGGCGGAGGCAATGCTTCCCACCGCCTTGCCCACTTCGCGCACAAGCTCCTTGTCAAAGGAACACCCCAGCGCACAGGGCGACGGCATGCAGACGCCGTTTCTTTTGGGAACACCGCCTTTATCGGTATAGTAGACCACTCCGTGACTGCCGTCAGTCACATTGACCTGAACGGACGATTTTTGATTTCCAACGCATATATCAAGCAAATCATTGATTTGATCTTTGCTGCCTTCACTGTTAAACTCGTAATCTCCCAATATTCTCACCCTTTGCAAGGATTGTATATCAAATAGATAATACCACATTTATACTATAAATTACAAGTGAATTTTGTTAATATTTGCAATATGCACTTATTTTTTGTCGTTTTCATTTTATTTCCGTCAAAAATGCAGTTGAAAACAGGTTGACATTGATTCCTCAAAGAGTTAAAATATAGTAATATATTATATAAAACATTATATGCAACCCCAAAAAAACCGGAATTGCATTATCAGGAGAGGATTTTTTCAAATGGCAAAAGTAAGAACACGATTTGCGCCTTCCCCCACCGGCTATATGCATGTCGGCAACCTGCGCACCGCTCTTTACGCCTATCTTATCGCAAAAAAGGACGGCGGCGACTTCATCCTGCG
>ONYN01000046.1 GCA_900322085.1 uncultured Eubacteriales bacterium
GCTGGCGGCAGATCTTCCGTTCGCTCAGGGATATGAACCGGTATATTATGATTGATAAGGGCGATTCTATTTATATCGGCGCGATTATTGGTATAAAAAAACATAGCGTGACCATAAAGTACTTCGACGCCGATGGCATTTGGCAGGACGAACCTGTCAAAATCCGCTTCAAAGACATTCAATCGGTCGAATTCGGTTCGAGATATGTTGATATCTTCTCCAAATATGTCCCCAGGCTCTAAATAAAATACCGGTTACGGAACACATTGGATGCTGTTTCCGTAACCGGTATTTTGGTTTGCTGAAAGGATTATTCCCCTCCAATCGCGACATTTCCATCAACATGAAGGATATAATCTTCCGCCATATCCTCCACAAAGCCGTAATAGAAAACCACTCTGTCCGGATAATCCACAATATTGAACTTGGTGTTGCGATTGTCGATAATGCCGTTGGGTACGTCGGAAATATTGCCTTCCGTGTTGTGCGACACGATCACAAAGCAGTCGTTGCTTCCGGGGACGTACAGCCGCTCAATGATGCAGTAATTGAGGGTGGAAACTTTACGCCTGCGGTTGTAGAGGGTTTCAAGTTTCCATCTGCCGTCGCTTCGCATGGGCAGCACATGCGTGGTGATTTTCTCATCGCCTGTGGAGACGATCACAAATGCGCAGTCGGAATACTGGACGATTTCGAGAATCGAGCCGGTGTGGTTGTAGAGAAAGGCGTCTTCGGGCGTTGCAAATGCCACGGTGAGGTTTTCCGCCGGAATGAGGTGCAGCAGTATGGCCGCCGCCGCGAATACCGCGGCGGCGCCGCTCCATGCCTTTCCGCTTCCGGCGGCGTTCCTGGCGGAATATTTGTGCGCCTCGTCGGAATATGTGATCATGACGAAAGCCACCGCTGCTCCCGCCAGAGCAAGTATGATTCTTATGACGCTGTATAACATGCCGACAGTCTCCCTTCGGGTGTTGATAGCATTATTCTACCACCGCGAAGGGATGAATTCAATACGTCGGCAAAATATTTTTGCAACAATCGGCCATTATTTGTCGGAATCGTCCTGCTTGGGTTCGGTGACAGGCTGCTGGGCCGGCGCAGGATGATTTTGCTCTGTCTGCGAAGGCTGTACAGGTTGTACAGGTTGTGCAGGCTGTACGGGCTGGTAATAGGGCATGTAGGTCGGAACAGTATTCACGGGTTGATTCTGTTTGCGGGCTTTGGGCTTTTTGGGATGTTTTTTGCGGTAGGCACGTACCGACAGAATCACCGCTCCGGCGATCAGCAGCAGGGGAGAGAGGGCTGCTATGATAATGATGAGCCACAGCAGCAGCGACCAGAGGAAATTGACCACGCTGAGGAAGCCGTTTTTGATAAGGGTGATAAAGTCGCTGAAGCTGAGCGAATCCCAGTGGAATTCGTCGTCAACGCCGGCATGCACCTTGATCTGCTGGCGTATGGAGAGTTGAATGGTGGAGAGATCGACCTTGGAGTCGTAATATTGGAGCATTCCCTCCATCGACTCGATTTCGGCGGTGAGGTCGGTGATGTAGCGCTGGACTTCGAGCGATTCCTCGATAGTCTTTGCCTCCTTGAGCAGGTCGTAATAGTTCTTGAGCGCTTCCTTTTTGGTTTCCAGACGGAGCTTTATGTCGTAATATTCCCGCGTGACATCATTGCTGGAAATTTCCGTGCGTGTCACCTTGTCGGTTTTTTCGGCCAGAGCGATGAATTCGTCCAGCTTTTCGGGGAGAATTTTCAGCTCCGCTTGAATGTAGATGTAGTCGTAGCTGCCATAGGAGTCGGAGGATTTGCTGACGCTGATTTCTCTGCCGCCGTTCTGCTTGGCGAAATCCGCGAGTGTATCGTAGCACTTCTGCGCGTCGGAAGAGTCGATGTCAATCGACGCGGTGCGGATAATCTTATCCTCGTAGTTTTCATCCTTCTCAACGGTCTGCTGCGGGGATTGAGAGGAATTTTTGGACGCTGAGCCTGCCTCTTCGAGGTTATACGAATCTTCCCCGTACTCGTAATCCCTGTCGCTGATGGAATATTCTTCCGAATTGGCGATGTAAGCACCTTCCGATGATTTTGATTCGCCTGAAGCCGAGCATGAGGTCATCAGTGCCAGGATCACCGCCGACGCCGCGATCAGTCTGAGAGAATGTCTTGATTTTTTTTCTTTTAACATATGGCTGCACTCCTTTGAAATAATAATAAATTAGTTGAAAAAATGGAAAAATTCTTTCTACTTCCTACCTGGGTGATTGTAAAATTTAAAAACACATCGTAAATGGGGGCTTTGCGGTTTTGGATTCATAAGATTTTCTCCGTTTATTGGTTGCGCCCAACCCCGATTTACATCACAGTGCATCGCAGCGATGGGCTCTGCCCCTGTTTTTCGCTTTTCAAGCGAAAAACTACCCCGCCAAGGCTCCGCCCTGGACGGGCCAGGAGGAACAAGTTCCCCC